>JASFTI010000141.1:0-8292 GCA_050053635.1 Gemmatimonadales bacterium | reverse complement strand
CGCTCATCGTACGAATGGAGGCCCCCGCGCCGAGCGGCGCCCGCTACTTCATCGATTATGTGAGGGAGCGGTTGATCTCCGATGGCCGGGACGGTCTCGCCGGCGACGGCCTGGCGGTGTTCACCACGCTGGATACGCGGCTCCAGCTCGCCGCTGAACGGGCGGTGCGCGGGGGTCTTGCCCGGCTCGAGTCAGCGTACCCGAATCTGGCGCGCGAGGACCTGCCGATACAGGCGGCGCTGGTCGCCCTCGACCCGCAGACCGGCGATGTCCTCGCCATGGTGGGAGGTCGCGACTACGGTGCCTCGCAGTTCAACCGCGCGGTCCAGGCACGCCGGCAGCCGGGGAGCGCCTTCAAGCCCGTCGTGACGCTTGCCGCGCTATCGCGCCGCGAAGGCGGCGCCGCTGATGAGGAGCAGTTGACCCTGGCCAGCATTCTGCACGATGAGAGGTTCGTCGTGCAGACGCGTCAGGGCCCGTGGGAGCCGGTGAACTACGACCGACAATTCCGCGGGCCGATCACGTTGCGCGAGGCGCTCGAGAAATCGCTCAACGTGCCGTTCGCCAGGCTCGGGATGAAGGTGGGTCCGGAGCGTATCGTCGAGACCGCACGCGACCTGGGAATCGAGGGCCCGCTGATCGCCGTGCCCAGCATCGCCCTCGGCTCGAACGAGGTGACCCCGCTGGAGCTGACGCGCGCCTACGGGGTCTTAGCGGCGAGCGGATATCGCGCCGGCACGCGCGCCGTGTTCGGCGTGCTCGATCGTGAGGGTAATCTGATAGCCCGCAACGACAGGACCGGTGAACAGGTCTACGACCTGGCGGAGACCTATCTGGTGACTTCGGCTCTGCGCGGAGCTGTCGAGCGCGGCACCGGCCGCGGGCTGCGCTCGCTCGGCTACCGCGGCGAGGTGGCCGCGAAGTCGGGGACGACGAACGACTTCCGCGATGGCTGGTTCATCGGTTACACCCCGTCGCTGACGGTCGGCGTCTGGGTCGGATTCGATGATGCGCAGAGCATCGACTTGCCCGGGGCACGGGCCGCGCTGCCGATCTTCACCCGCTTTCTGGTCGATGCCGTCGGCCCGTACGGCGACAGAGGTCCTTACGGCGGCTTTCGGTTCAGTGTCCCGCCGGGAATCGAGGTCGTAGAGATCGACCCGCGCACCGGCCTGCGCGCCGGGCTCGGCTGCCGCGGCGAGCGCGAGCTCTTCCTGCGGGGCACGGCGCCTCGCCGCAGCTGTTCGCCGTATTCGGTCGCGCGCTGGTTGCGTGCTGGCGAGGATTGGGTCAGCGAACAGAGCGAACGGCTGCGCCTCGAGCTGCTGCGACTGTTGCAGCGGGAAGGGCGTCGCGGGCGAGGGGGAGGCCGGCAGCCTTAAGCGTGTCCCGCCGGACACCCTGACCCTCCGTCAGCCGTGTCCAAATGATCACAAAGCTGCACCCGCCGGCGGGGACTAGCGTCCACTCGAGCCTGCAACTGACTATCCCACAAAAAAATGGCGTGACGACTCAGTGCCGCAGCGGGTATGGCCTCGGGCCTGCCTCTCTGATTCCCCGAAGGCTCCGCGGAGTTGCGGGGGCATGGGACCGGGAGGAGGCTCAGCCAAGTGCCAGCCGCCGAATCGGCCGCGTCAAAGTCGCCGAGCCTGACCGTGGTCACCGCAACTCCGGTCTTTATGGCGACGCTTGAACCGGCCCGTATTCGTATACCGCCCGCTCCACCGGCCGCGAATCCCTCGCCGGGCCCGAATTCATCGGAAGCCGCATAAAAGGTGATGCCCGTCCTTGCCGCCTAGGAACGGCTGGGTTGCGCCCGCCCCGATGAAGTACCGCCCTTCAACGAGCAGTGAGATGAAGATGCGTTCGACGTCTCCGGCGGTGCCGCCGGACGAGTAGCTTACATACTGGAGGATGCCGCCGACGGTGAATTCTCTTTGGGGCACCCACCGCAACGCGGCCTCGAAGCCCGGTGCGTCATCCGGTCTGGCGTCGTCGAACAGGCGTCCTCCGAGCACGGTGTAGTATCCGATGTTGCCGCCGATACTGATGCGGGTTTGAGCGGCGAGCTCGGCGGGGGTAAACGTCAGGATGCAAGTGAGAAGAGCTGCTAGTAGTCTCGTGACCACCGTTCACCTCCACATCCGCGGTACAGACCGGACCGCAGATGGAGCAAGCTCCACCGCAAGCCAGAGCATCCCCGGTCAGCCGCGTGACTCGCGCGTGATGCCCGAAGCCCGGCATGGCTGCGAGAAGATCGAAGGCGCAGTTTGAAGGACAGTACCGTGAAGTCGCTATACATGCAGACGTTTGCGAGCCTGGGTAGTGTCCTAATCTGAGAGCACACTACCCAGCCTGCTACCCGGCCCCGGCTCGACACCTTCCGCCGGTAAGCCTCGTAGGGAGGTCATAGGGTACTCCGTCCCCGGCGATAGCCCCTTCAGCCCCCACTGCCAGGGCGTCTGATCGAAAATGCTTGACAGCGCCGCGCGGTGGGATTACTGTGGGGTTTATGAAAATATTTTTTCAATAACCGCAACCCCGGGAGAGGCTGGTGACGAAAGCCGAGCAGGCGAAGCTGAGCCGTAGAGAGCGGGAGATCATGGAGATCCTCTACCGACTGGGAGAGGCGAGCGCCGCCGATGTCGTCGGTCGCATGGACCCCGATCCCGGCTACGATTCGGTTCGGGTGACGCTGGGGATTCTTGAGAAGAAGGGCCACGTGAAGCACCGTCAGGAAGGGCGTCGCTACATCTATACGCCGACGGTTCCACACGAGATGGCCTCGCGGTCTGCGATTCGCAATGTGCTGCACACGTTTTTCCGTGGGTCGTCATCGCGGGCGATCCTGGCACTGCTCGGCATGTCGAGGCTGTCGCGGGAGGAACTGGATGTGATCGCCAAGTGGATCGAAGAAGAGAGAAAGTCCCATGAGTCAGATGCTGGCTAATCCATACATGGCCTTCTTAGTCGACCTGGCAGTGGACGTGCTGCTCAAAGGCACGATAGTGCTGGGAGTCGCTGGCGTGGCCGCGTGGTATCTGCGCGGTGCTTCGGCAGCGGTTCGCCATGCTGTATGGACTGTTGCACTCGGCTGCCTGCTTTTTCTTCCGATCCTGTCGTCGTCGCTGCCGGCGTGGAAGCTGGAGCCGCTATACGTGTCGGTGGAGACAGAGGCGGTTAGCCACGACGATGTGCTTAGCGCTGGCGATGAAGAGTTCTGCGATTGCGAGCCCGAGGGCCGTGGGGACTCGGCGGTGATGTTTGCTTCGGGCGACGATAATCGTGGGTCGCCGGGCCCGGCATCACGTGCGGGGCGGGCGAGCTTAGAAAGAGCAACGCCGGCGGGACCCTCCGCCGCCGCCGTCGCCTTGTTGGTCTGGGCGTTGGGTGTTCTCGCTCTGCTCGCCCGCCTCGGGTTCGACATGCTGCAAGTACGCGGCATCACGCGGCGCGCGAGAGATTGCGGCTCGGCTGACGTCTGCGAGCTCGCCGAGCGTCTCGTCGCCAGCCTGGGGATTCGGCGGCCGGTCCGCGTGGTTGTGAGCGATGAGGTGTCTGTACCGCTGACGTGGGGCGTCTTGTCGCCGGTCGTGATCCTCCCCGAAAGCGTGGCGACGTGGACGGTGGAGCGGAAGCGGATCGTCTTGCTGCACGAGCTAGCCCATGCGATACGCTGGGATTACGCGATCCTCCTGATGGTCGAGATCGTTTGCGCGATCTATTGGTTCAACCCGCTGGTCTGGATCGCCGCACGCCGGGGTGCCATGGAGCGCGAGCGCGCTTGCGACGACCTGGCGTTGCACATCGGGATACGATCGGACGTCTATGCCACACACCTCTACGAGATCGCTCGTGCACAGGTGGCGGACGATACTCCGCGCGGCGCTTTCGCCATGGCGCACGCCTCCAATCTGGCGCGACGCATTCGAAGCATCTTGGCTCGCGGCCTGGATCGGTCGCCCTTGTCTCATAGTCAATTGACATCCGCGGCCGTCGGTGCTCTGCTGGTGGCCTTCCCGCTGGCGAGCGTCGAGATATGGGGTACGACCACCGCCGAGCTGCTCAGAAGTATCCAGCAGAGCAGCGACCCCGTAGAGCAACGCATCAACCAGCTCGAGGACGATGATCCCCGGGTAAGACGGTACGCGGCCTGGGCACTCGGTGAGCTCGAGAGCGACAGGGGAGTAAGGCCACTCATCGAGAGTCTCGATGACGGGAATTCCGATGTGCGACTCGTCGCCGCCTGGGCGCTCGGGGAGATCAAAGACGACATGGCGGTCTATCCGCTCATCGAGTTGCTCGAGGACGACGATCCACTGGTTCGTGAGATGGCGGTTCTCGCCCTCGGAGAGATCGAACACCACGCCGCCGTTCAGCCGTTGACCGAGGCGCTCCGCCGCGAGAAGCAACTCAGAGAGCCGGTGATCTGGGCGCTCGGCGAGATCGATACCAGAGATGCCATCCGGGCGCGCAACGTCGCCTTCGCCGATTGGGGGCGCGGCTCCTGGGGGAACGATGAGGTCTGGACGGGCCGGCTCGGCTCCCGCGAGGCACGGGCTTTCGCCAACGACCTCGGCGAGTTGACTACGGCCTTGAGCGACGACGATCCCAGGATGCGACGCTCGGCAGCCGAGTGGCTGGGGATTCACGGTGACGAGCGCGCCGTCGAGCTGCTGCTCGACGCGCTCCGCGATCCGCAGCCCGCGGTTCGCGCCATGGCGATCTGGGCACTCGACGAGATCAACCCGTCACGTCACGAGTTCTCGCACTAACGACGCAAGACCACAAAGCAAAGGCGGGATTACTATGTCACTATATGAAAATTTTCTTTCAACAGGCGCCGCTCGCTTCATCTTCTTCGCTGCAGTGGCCGGCGCTCTGGCGACGGCTTTCCCGGATGCCCTGCCGCAGCTGAAAGCCGAGATACGGGGAGCGCTGCAAGAGGATGACGCGGTGGCGCAGCGCGTTCGCGAGCTGCAGGACGGCGATCCTCTGGTCAGGCGCTACGCGGCGTGGGCGTTGGGCGAGCTGGAGGACACCCGAGGCGTAAGACCGTTGATCGAGGCTCTGGAGGACAGGAACGCCGACGTGCGTTTGGTGGCTGCCTGGTCGCTGGGCGAGATCAAGGAGGACATGGCGATCCCGCCGTTGATCGAGTCTCTCGAGGATGACGATCCGCTGGTGCGGGAGATGGCTGTGCTGGCGTTGGGTGAGATCGAGCATCCGGCGGCAGTCGAGCCGCTGGTCGAGGCGTATCGTAGCGAGGTTGGGCTGCGTGAGCCGGTGATCTGGGCGTTGGGCGAGATCGGGGGCAGGGAAGCGGAAGGGGAGCGCGCGGCGATATTCGCAGACTGGGGACGTGGCTCATGGGCAAACGATGAGGTCTGGACGGGCCGACTCGGCTCGACGGAGGCGAGTGCTCTCGAAGGTGATCTGAACGGGTTGCTCGTCGCGTTGGCCGACGAGGATCCGTGGATGCGACGCTCGGCGGCGGAGTGCTTGGGGTGTCTGGGCGACGAACGGGCGGTGGAACGACTGCTTGACGTGCTGCGCGATCCGGATCCTTCGGTGCGGGCGATGGCGGTCTGGGCACTGGATGAGATCAACCCGTCGCGTCACCCCCGCCACAAGCGAGATGATTGTTATGAGCATTAAGGGAATCACCGGTGTCCTGGCGGTCGCGGTGGCCGTGAGTTGCGCGACGTCACTGTCCCAGGGAGCGTCGAAGCTTCTCGCCCAGACGCAGGGTGCCGCGTCGGGACAGGATGATGCTTATCTCAGGCTCGCCCGACTCAGCGGGCCGGTGGTCCTGGATGGGGTGAGCGACGAGCCGGCCTGGCAGGCGGTCGAGCCGTTCCCGCTTACGATGTACACTCCGACCGGCGGTGGCGCGCTGACCGAGCGGACGGAGATCCGCGTCGCTTACGACGAAGGGCACCTTTATATCGCGGGTCGCTTCTTCGACTCCGATCCGGCGAGGATAAGGGTAAACTCGCTATACCGTGACCGCCTGAGCGGCGACGACTGTTTCGGCATCATAGTCGATCCGTTCAACGACAACGACATCGGACTCTGGTTCTGGACGACGCCGGCCGGGATCCGCGGCGACGTGTCGATCAGTGGTGACGGGCAGGGGGCGTGGAACGGGAATTGGGACACGCACTGGGATGTCTCGGTCGTGCAGACCTCGGAGGGTTGGTTCGCCGAGTTACGCATTCCTTTCTCGAGCCTCGGCTTCCAGGCCGTGGGCGGCCGAGTCGAGATGGGTCTCTCGGCCTACCGCTATATCCCGCGCAAGAACGAACGACAGGTTTTTCCAGAGATCGCGCCCGAGTTCGATTACCACAGACCGTCGCTCGCCCAGGACGCTGTCCTAGAAGGCGTGACCACTCACCGCCCGGTCTACCTGACGCCATACATGCTGAGTGGTCTGGGGCAATCGTCAGCGCTCAACGAGATCGGAGACGGCTACGACCTGAACAGCGAAGGCGAGTTCCAGCTGGGCGGCGACCTGAGGTACAACGTCACCAGCAATCTCACGCTCGACTTCACGGCCAACACCGACTTCGCTCAGGTCGAGGCGGACGACTATCAGGTCAACCTCACCCGCTTTCACCTCTTCTTCCCGGAGAAGCGCCGCTTCTTCCAAGAACGTTCGGGGGTCTTCGACTTTTTCACCGGAGGTGCAACCCGCCTGTTCTATAGCAGGCAGATCGGACTCTACGCCGGCGAGGCGATTCCGATCATCGCGGGCGCGCGGCTGGTGGGGCGAGCCGGCGAGTGGGACCTCGGCATCCTGAACATGCAGACGAAGAACAGCACGTACCTACCGGCGGAGAACTTCGGCGTGGCCCGGGTTCGTCGTCGCGTGGTCAATCAGTACTCGAACGCCGGCGCGATGCTAACCACCCGGTTGGGTGATAACGGGTCCTACAACGTAGGTTATGGCCTCGATGGCACATTCAGGGTCGCGGGCGACGATTACCTGGGCATCCGCTGGGCGCAGACGTTCGATGACGGTGTCATCGACGAACGAGGTTTCCGCTTCGCCGAGGCAAGCGCGATACGGGTCTACCTGAATCGGGCGCGTGAGCGCGGCTTCTCCTATTTCTTCAGCGCCCGAAGGTTCGGCAGCGATTACCGCCCCGAGATGGGGTTCATCACGCGCCAGAACTTCAGCGATTTTGAGTATTCGCTGGCCTACTTCCACTACCCGGAAGGCGGACCGCTACGCAGGATCGACCCCTTCCAGCTGTTCGGCGAGCTTGCCCTGCGCAACCGGGACGGCAGCGTCGAGTCATTCTTCATCGAGCACGATGTCGATCTCCTCTGGAGGTCGGGCTCGCGTATCGGGCTCGATCTGGAGCTGTATTACGAGGACCTGCGCGAGCAGCTCGACTTCCCGCGGGACACCTACGTCCCATCCGGCAGCTACTGGTTCCCCCGCTTCGAGTTCGACTATAGCCTGCCGCCGGGCCGGGCGTTCCGCACCTTCCTGGGCGGCGGCGTGCAGCGGTTTTATGACGGTTGGCGAACGAACGTCTGGCTCGTGCCCGTCTGGTATGTGTCGCCGCACCTCGAGTTGAGTATGCAATACTCCTTTGATGTCGTCCGCTTTCCCGACCGTGACCAGGGCTTCGACTCCCATCTGGTTCGCCTGAGGATAGGAACGGCGCTGGATACGAGATTCTCGATGAACGCCTTCATCCAGTACAGCAACGTGGGCGACCAGGCGGCAGCCAATGTTCGCTTCCGTTACAACTTCGCCGAAGGGAACGACCTCTGGCTGGTCTACAACGAGGGGGTGAACCTCAACCGCGGGCGCACGGATCCGGCGCTGCCGATCACCGACAACCGGACGCTATTGCTAAAGTACACCCATACGTTCGCCTGGTGAGGAGCGTGCGCTGAGTGAGGTGGCGCTCGGGATCGATATTCGAGGGAGATGGGCGGTCAGAATACTTTCTTCACGAGCGCCGCCAGATCCTTCAACTCGGCCATCAGTTTCTCGAACGCGGGGAAATCGAGGGATTGAAGTCCGTCAGAGAGGGCTTGATCCGGATTCGGGTGCACCTCGATGAGCAGCCCGTCGGCGCCGGCGGCCAGGGCAGCTTTGCTGGCCGGGCTGACGAGGCTTCTGCGGCCCGCGCTGTGAGATGGATCTACTATTATAGGAAGATGAGTTAGCTCTTTCAGGGCGGGTACCGCCAGGATGTCCAACGTATTCCTGGTATACGTCTCGAATGTCCGAATCCCCCGCTCGCACAACACGACTCGCTCGTTACCGTT
>JASFTI010000140.1:0-8312 GCA_050053635.1 Gemmatimonadales bacterium | reverse complement strand
ACACCACCCCGGAAGCGGGCGAGGCCGTTCTGAATCGGATGAGGGAGTCGATCGGTACCGTGCCAGGTGTGACGTCGGTGACCGTCGCGGACGGCATACCACTCGATCTCGTGGGGAACTTCACCTCCGTGACGCGCGCAGATCGATCTGACGAGGCAAGCGGTCGCGTGACCGTCGAGTTCACGCTGGTCGACGACGGGTACTTCCAGACGATCGGGACTCCAATCCTCCGGGGGCGCGGAATCGAGCGCACCGACGAGGCCTCGTCCGAGCCGGTCGCAGTCATCACCCAGGCGTTGGCCGAGCGGCTGTGGCCAGGTGAAGAAGCGGTGGGCCGCCAGCTACGGTTCTCGAGTCGATTCCACAGGATCTTCACTCCTCACGAGGGGATCGACGTAGATTCGGCGCGAGCCTACACCGTCGTCGGGGTCGTCGGCCAGGTCGCCTCGAGCCGAGCCACCGAGGATCGGCCCCACGTGTTCATCTCGCTGCGACAGAACTACCGACCGCAAGTCATGATCGTCGCCAGGGCGATGGCGAGCTCTGCAGCGCTGACCCGGTCGATCCAGTCCGCAGTCCTGGCGGTGGATCCGACGCTTCCCTTCCCACCGATCATCTCCTCGGAGTCGCTGGTGGAGCGCAGCACGGAGGCCCAGCGCCGAACGGCCGAGATGGCCGCCGGGCTGGGCCTGCTGGCGCTTCTGCTTTCGGCCATCGGCGTCTACGGAGTCGTAGCCTTCGCCGTCGCCCGTCGAACGCGCGAAATCGGCCTGCGGATGGCGATCGGCGCCACTCGCGCCCAGGTCCTGGGAGCGGTGTTGCGGGATGCGGTGCGGTTGGCCGTTCCGGGCCTGGCGGCAGGTGCGCTACTGGCGGTGGGACTGGCGGCGGCAGCGGGGAATATATTGCTCGGAGTCAGCCCGGCGGATCCGATCTCATTAGGTTCCGCGGCCGGCCTGCTGCTTCTGGTCATCTTGCTGGCCAGTCTGGTTCCGGCGCGCCGGGCGTCGGGGATCGATCCGATGGCGGCGTTGCGGAGCGAGTGAGCGGCGGCCCTCGCGATCAAGGCGGCAGGTTCATCCGCCGAGGGCCGTCTCCAGGTGCTCCAGCCGGTCGGTCATGGCGTCATCGTGGAGATCAGCGGGCGCTCAGAATGCCCGGTTGAATCGCGTCCACAGCTCATCCCCCAGTTGCCAGTAGCGTTCGACGGTCCGGTCGGCCAAGGCGTGGCAGTATCCAGTAAGGAACGCCTCGGCCCGTGCGGGGTCCTGGCGGTAGAGCTCCAGAGCCTCCTGCTCCAGCGAGATCTGCCGGGCGAACGCCTCGCGCTCGATGGGCTCCCAGACCTCTCGCAGCGCTCCCTTCATATCCTGGTAACGGAAGTGCGCCAGCTTGCTGGCCCGTCGGAACGCCCACCAGGCGCAGTCGCGGCGGAACGCGCGGCGGCCATCGACCAGGTAGGACTCCGGCATCTGGGAGATCCCGATGTAGAACGGGAGATGCGGGGTCGTGGCCGGGTTATCGTACCCCAGCCAGACGACTCCGCCGATCGGATCGGGCAGCCAGCTGCGCGACTGGGTGATCTGAACGTAGGTGGCATAAGATGAGGCGATGGTCCGCTCCCGCTCCACACCCAACAGCTCCCTCATGTCGGCGTTCATGAACGGGTTCGCCACCGGGCTCTTCACCGTCTCCCCCTCCCTGTTCATCACCGTCAGCCGCCTGGTCATGTCGTAAGGCGTGTCCTCATAGGTGTCGCGGAAGATCGCCAGCACTTCCTGGACCGAGACGGTCTCATCCGGTTTCACCGAGAGCGGGTAGTTCTCGGAGTTCGGATCCAGGCCCAGCGAAGGCGCGAGCAAACTCAGGGCTCGCCATTCGCGCCGCCGCGAGTAGAGGCTGTTGCGGTGGGCATAGGCGTAGGCGAAGCGGAAGGGCTCGCCGCTCTCGGCGTCCCACCAGCCCATCTCTTCCGCAAGACTGAAGACGTTCTCCGAGGCCATGTAGCGGTCGGGATCGCTCAGGTCGAGCTCGAGGATGCGGTGGGAGTTCGCGCTCACCGCCACTTGGTCGTCGGGGATACGCACGGCCGCCCACACCGCGCCCACGTTCCCCCGTCCGGGTCCCAGAATCTCGAAGAACCAGACCTCCTGGGGATCGGCGAAGGTGAAGCACTCACCCCAATCGTTGTACCCGTACTGCTTCGTCAGCTCGTCCGCGATCTGGATGGCCTCACGGGCCGTCCGAGCCCTTTGCAGCAGTATCCGGTAGAGCTCTGGCGCATCGATGATACCCTCATTGCTCTTGAGCTCCCGCTTGCCACCCGTCGTCGTCTCCCCAATGGCGAGCTGATGCTCGTTCATGATCGGGTAGGCGGCGTTCATGAACTTCCAGGTCTCGGCGACCTGGGGGATCACGCCGTAAGGGATCAGGTCAGTGTCTGCGGGTCCCCTGGTTCGCTTCGCGTCCATCCAGACCGTGTCCATGGCGCCCGGCGCGTAGCTGCGCCCCGACTCCATGCTGATCCAGGTGCGGTCCGTCCCGGAATCGCAGGAGTGGCTCGTCATGGTCGACCCGTCCTCGGAGGCGAGCCGGCCCACCAGCACGCTGGTGCAGCTCTCGCACTGGGTGCATTCCGGCGATTGGGCTTGGCCGCCGGCTCGGACGGACAGGCCGACCAATACGAAGAGCAGTACAAGGAAAGCCAGGCCGCCGAGGTAGCGGCGTGTGCGCAGCAAACACAGCATGGCGGATGTCTCCCTTCAGTCGAAGGCTCCAATCCGAAGTTCGAGTCCAGAATCTTACCACACTCGAGGCGGGTTTCCTCGCCGCAACTTATCCCGGTCCAGCGCCTCCCGAACTCATGCCCGAGCTGCCAGCAGCGCTCGACCGTCCCCCCGCCGGCGCTTCGCCCAGATCACTTTTCCACCAGCTCGACCCGGCGATTCAGTTGCCGGCCCTCCTCCGTTCGGTTGGTGCTGACTGGGCAAAGCGGCCCGACGCCCCTAGCCGTGAGTCGGTCGGCCGCTACGCCGAATCGCTCCGCTAGAACCTCAACCACGGCCTGGGCGCGGTTGGCTGAGAGCTCCATGTTGTGCTCGAGGGAGCCCGTCATGTCAGTGTGTCCAACCACGTACAGATTGAGCGCGGGGTTAGCTACGAGCATCTCGGCGATCGCCTGGAGAGTCGGTTCGGATTCCGGCCTCACCACGTAGCTGTCAAAGTCAAACAAGATCCCGTAGACGGTAGCATGCCCGCTCCTGCTGATATCTCCCGCCAATGCCCCGGGATCGGCCACGACCTCCTGCTCCATCGCCGATCTCTCTACGATGGTGAGCGTGTAGTCACTCCCGTCATCGTCGACCCAGAGGTATATCCACGTCTCCTTCCCCTCCCCGACCACCTTCATGTAGACGCCATCCTCATAGAGGATCTCGCCGCCGATCGCCTTTACGGCGTTGATATAGTTCTGCTGCACCTTGAGCTGGCCAGGCGGCGTCAACCCTTCCTGCAGGCTGTATTCGATGACCCATTTGTGACCCGCAATGACGTATTCGTTGTCCTCGGCGTCATAGAAATCCTCAGACTCGTACTCGAACTCGCTGTAGTTCCAGATGTAGAAGTTGTCCATCCGCGAGAGAAGCGGGTGGTCCTCAGCTCCGCTGACGTCCTGCTGTTGCGCCAAAGCCGGTGTAGCGAAGCAGAGGCTCAGCAAAAGGGTGACGGGAGAGGTAAATCTTGACATCATGGTATCCTCCTACTCCGGGCCTCGAATCCTGAAGGGCCATCGAATCAGGGCGTGGTTAGCGGGTCTTCGAGACCTCCGCCAAGACCCGGTCGCGGGTCATCGGCAGCCGGCGGATCCGCGCGCCGCTGGCGTCGAAGATCGCGTTCGCGAGCACGGCCCCCATGTTGATGATGGCGGGCTCACCGCCGCCCTTCGGCGGCAGGGCATCGTTGGACACGAAGGCCGTCTCGATCCTGGGCAACCACGAGAAGCGGGCCAGTTCGTAGGTACCGAAGTTCGAATCCAGAATCTTCCCACCCTCGAAGCGGACCTCCTCGCCGAACGCATATCCCAACCCCATGGCGATGCAGCCTTCCATCTGCATCCGGGCGCCGTCCGGGTTCACCACCATACCCATGTCCTGGACACAGACGACGCGCTCCACCTGCACGTGGCCCGTCGCACGGTCCACCGCGACATCGGCGATCAACGCCACGTAGGTCTCCGCATCTATCCCGCAGGCCAGCCCGCGACCGCGGCCGCCCCTCCGGGGAGCAGGGGCCGCTTCCCAGCCGTAGACTTCGGCCGCCTTCTTCAACACCGACAGCATTCGCCGGTCCGTCGTGTTACGCAGCCTGAATTCTATAGGGTCGATACCCGCCGCCGCGGCCATAATGTCGACCTGTTGCTCGGCGGCGAAGCGGTTGCTGTTCGCCGCCGGTGCGCGCCACGCTCCGACCGCGAACGGGTGCAGCCCCTCCGGCGCCCTGCCCCACTCACCGTAGACCCTGACGCTATGGTTCGGGACGTCGTAAAAGACGTCTGAACCACGGGAGCCGGCCCCGTACACCTGGTAGTCCCACAGCTTGATCTTCCCGTCAGCGTCGATGCCGGAGGCAACCTTGATCACCGCCGCGGGTCGGAACGTGTCGTAGAAGAACTCTTCGGCCCGGGTCCAGGCGACCTGCACGGGCAGGCCGGTGATCTTAGCCAACCGCGCCGCTTCCACCGCCTGCCGGCCCGGCACCTTGCCGCCGAACCCGCCGCCCACGTAGGGCGTGATCACGCGAACGTCCTCGGCCCGGAACCCGATAGCCCGGGCAACGCTTTGCTGCTGTCTGAAGGGTGCTTGCGTCGAGGACCAAACGGTCGCCTTGCCGTCCCTGACCTCGGCGACAGCCGTGTGGGGCTCCATGGGAGCGTGGGCGACATAGCTGTTGTAATAGGTGGCCTCGAACGTCCGCGCACATTGATCGCGCCCGGTCTCCAGGTCACCCCCTTGTTCGGTGGTGTTGGGAGCCGGAGCGGCCGCTACCAGGTGATCGAAGATGCTCTCGGTGTCCACCGTGGGTGTCGGCACATCGTACTCCGCCTCCACCAGGTCCAGCGCCTTCTCGGCCGTCTCCGGGTCGGCGGCCAGGGCCGCTACGAGTCCGTCCTGATTCACCACCCTAACGCCGGGCATGGCCTCCGCCGCTGAGGTATCGACCCGTGTCAGCGTCGCCCCGTGCGCCGGGGGACGCAGGAACCGGGCATAAAGCATTCCGGGCAGCCGGATATCGCCAGCGAACTTCGCCGCGCCCGTCACCTTCTCGTAGCCATCCAGCCGTTCCGGAGAGCGCCCCATGACGGTGTACTCTTCCACCGCACGCAGCACCGCTTCCTCGTCCACCGTGTGGGTGATCTCCTGGCCCCTGGCCAGTTCACCGTAGGATACCCGCCGGTTCCGCTCGCCCTTCACGTAGACGACACCGTTCTCGACCGCCAGCGACTCTCTCGACACACCGAGCCGCTCGGCGGCCAGATCGGTGAGCACCAGCCGTGCCCGAGCGGCGGCGGCGCGGACGGCTGGCCCGAACATCCGGGTCGTCAACGAGCCGAACGTACCCATATCCCACGGACAGGTCTCGGTGTCCCCCATGACTATGTGAATCGTATCGAGAGACACCCGCAGGTCTTCGGCCGCCATCTGCGTCAAAGACGTCATGACCCCCTGCCCCATCTCGATCTTGCCGGAGAAGAGCGTCACCTTCCCGTCCTCGGCGATGTGCAGGTAGGCGTTGATGTCCTCGGGGTAACCGCGCTGGAAATCGAGAGGGCCCCGCGAATTGAAGAGCGTCAGCGGCCCCAGGTTGACGACGACGACGATGCCGCCGCCCAGCAGCTTCACGAATTCGCGCCGGTCCATCTGCCGCATCTCACTCATGGCTGCCTCCCATCTCGGCGGAGGCCGTCTCGACCGCCTCGACGATCCTCTGGTACGCGGAGCAGCGGCAGAGGTTGTTCTCCATGCCCTGGACGATCTGCTCCCGCGTCGGCTGGGGATTCTCGAGCAGCAGACCGTAGGCGTTCATGATCATGCCCGGCGTGCAATAGCCGCACTGGAAACCGCCCAGCTCCGCGAACGCCCCCTGCAAGGGATGAAGGGCTCCGTGCCGGGCCAACCCTTCGATCGTGGTCACCTCCCTGCCTTCCACGTCGCCCAGACTCGTCAGACACGATCGAACCGCTTTGCCATCGATGATCACGGTGCACGACCCGCAGAACCCGGCGCCGCAACCATACTTGGACCCAGTCAGCTCCAGATCCGTGCGCAGTACCCAGAGCAGCGTCCGGTCGGCGTCGGTTTCCATTGTGACCGGACTGCCGTTGAGTGTGAAGCGGATGGTCTCGATCATCGTACCTCCTGCTCTTCACGTGCAGCTCCAAAAAGATCCCGGAAATCACAGCAAGATGCAGAGCGAGCATGCCTCGAGCAACGAGTAGGCGCCATCAGCGCTCGGCGTCAGCGCGAATCATTCGAATGCCGAACACCGTTGCAATCTGGCTGCCCTGTTTGGCCTCGAAGCGCACCGTCACCTCGTCCTTGCCCTGGACCAGCCCGGTCGGAACGGCATACTCGACATCGATGAAGCGCGGTGGCTCGCTCAGGCGCAGTTCCTGGTCGGCGACCCGTTGGCCGTCCACCAAGATCTCGAACTCCGCAGGCGTGCCCCTCCGGTCATCGCTGTAGTAGGTGACGATCAGCGCCATAGGGTGGGCCGGGTCGACGGGCAGCTCATAGGAGAACCAGCTGCGTCCGCGCCGCCCCGGGCGACCCAAGATCCTCTGCGTCCGCGCATCCGCGCCGCCCCGATAGTCGAACTCCCGCTCGAACACGATCTCGCCGGGCTCCAGGTAGGCGATCGTCGCCGCCTCGAGCAGCCGTCGCCGTTCCGCCTCGGCGGCGTAGGCGGCCCGCTGCTCCTCCCACTCGGCCGGGGTAAACAGGTCCCAGTAGGTGGAATACCTCCGTCGGTGCAGGCGATAGAAGGGTAGCAAAGTCACGTCCCGCGTCCGCCCCACAGCGTCGGGCTCCCGGCCTACACCGTCGCTGCGGAAGCCGCCCCGCGGGCCACTAGCCGGTTTCAGCCACGACGAGGCCGGCTCCTCGGCCGCGACGAACACGGGCACCTTCGGCGGCGTTGCCCTCTCTCGACTATCGGTTCCCCGCTCTACCTCCGGCCCCAGGTCCCCGGCCAGCACCAGCGGTCCCCAGAGGATGGAAGCTCGCCGCGGGTTGTCAGGCAGGGGCTCCAGTCGAAGCGACTTGGGCATCGTGACCTCCACAATGTCGCCGCTCCTCCAGGCGCGCTTCAGCTCGACGAACGAGCTGGCGACGTACGGCCAGTCGTAGTACCGGCGGCCCCGCTCCCGTTCAGCGATTTCTTGCTCTCGCACCATGGACTCGCTCACAGAGTCACCGTTGACCGAGACCGAGAACCCCTCGCCGGCCCAGTAGGGGCGACGCAGGGCCACCGTGAACTCCCTGGGCGCCTGGAGGGACAACGTCAGCTTTGCCGTCTCACCTTCGGGGAAGCTCGTTTCCACGGCGAGTTGGAGGCCCGCGGCGGACCATTCGGCCGTGGAGGGCGCGTAGAGATTGATCCAGAGTCGATCGCCGGACTCGTAGTAGATGCCGTCCCCGTGCAGCGCATGGCTCTCCATCCCCGAGCCCACGCAGCAGGTGAAGCTGCGCATCATGTCCTGATATTCGTGCTGCACCCCGCGCCCCACCGGCACCATGTAGCACGTCCTCCCGTCCTCCGGGTCGATCGACGCCAGGATGTGATTGAAGAGGGCCCGCTCGTGGAAATCGGCGTAGTGGGCGTCCGGTCGCAGGGCGAACAGCCGCCGGGTCAGCTTGAGCATGTTGTAGACGTTGCACGTCTCCGCGGTCCGACCGTCGATCCGGTGGCTCAACCGATCCGGCGGCCCGAAGTACTCGTCCTTGCCGTGGCCGCCGGTGGCGAAGCTGTGATGCTGGACCACCCGGTCCCAGAAGAAGCTCGCGGCCATCAGGTCGGCCGCGTTGCCCGTGCAGGCGAAGCGATCCGCCGAGCCGATCAGCTTGGGGACCTGTGTGTTGCCATGCTTGCCGGCCAGGTTGTCCTGGTGGCGCTGCAGCGGTTCGACGAAAGCCCTGTGCTCGAACTTGTAGGAGAGGTCGAGCCAGCGATCGTCGCCGGTGTCAGCGTAGAGGTCGATTAACACCTCGTTCATGCCGCCGAACTCGGTGTTCAGCATCTGTTGGATCTGGAAGTCA
>JASFTI010000139.1:0-8332 GCA_050053635.1 Gemmatimonadales bacterium | reverse complement strand
GCGCCCATAGCATAAACCGCCTGCACCCGTCAGTGGTGAGCGACCTACGCCTCGCCGAGCACGGCCTGGAGCTGCTACCCCTCGACCCTGCGGTCTTTTCGCCCAACCTGGACGGTGACCACCTGCTCCTCTGGCGAAAGCCCGAACTCACAGTCGACTCGATCGGGCAGCTCTCCGAGGCAGACGCCAAGCGCTGGGACGGCTTTGCAGCTCTGGTGGCGAAGGCGACGGGGCTTCTCGAGTCGATCTACTCGGCACCGCCGGACGTCCTCTCCAAGGAGAAGAAAGACGTCTGGGAGCTGCTGAAGATTGCCGGCCGTCTTCGGAGATTAGGCGCGCGCGACATGACGGAGGTGCTACGGATTCTGCCGATGACCACGGTCGAGCTGCTGGACGAGTGGTTCGCGAACGACCTGCTGAAGGGCACGCTGGGAGCGGTCGGGATCACCGGGATCCTCCAGGGACCGATGGCGGCAGGGACCGCCTTCCTGTTTCTGCACCATCATGTGGGGGCGAGGCGGGGAGTATTGCGCGCCCCGCTTCGCGTGCGCGGCGGCATCGGCGGGCTGTCACGGGCTCTGGAAAGCGCCGCCCGCAGCGCCGGGGTCGAGATCAGAACGAACGCCTGGGTGGAGCGAATTGTCGCCGAAGTGGGGGTGGCGACCGGCGTAGCACTGGTGGACGACGAGGAGATCGCGGGTCGCTGTGTGATTTCCAACGCCGACCCCAGCCGAACGTTTTGCGGCCTGCTGGACCCGTTCAACCTGGACCCCGACTTCATACGCCGCGTGCGCAACATCAAGTTCAGAGGCGTGTGCGCCCGTGTTAACCTGGCGCTCGACGAGCTCCCGGATTTCAGCTGCCTGCCGGGTACCGGGCCACACCTCCACGGTCTAATCTCCATCGCTCCCAGTCTCGAATACCTGGAGCGCGCCTTCGATCACGCCAAGTACGGCGAGTTGTCGAGCGAGCCGTATCTAGAGGCGGTGATCCCGTCGCTGAGCGACCCGAGCCTGGCACCCGCTGGGAAACACGTGATGTCGATCCTCGTCCAGTACGCCCCCTATCATCTGAAGGACGGCGAGTGGGACGACGCGAGGCGCGACGCCCTGGGCGACCGGGTCGTACAAACGCTCGCCGCCTACGCACCGAACATCGAATCGGCTATCCTTCACCGTCAGGTGCTGACCCCACTAGACATCGAGGCCACCTTCGGGCTGAGCGAAGGGAACATCTACCAAGGCGAGATGACGCTGGACCAGCTCTTCTTCATGCGGCCGGTGCCCGGTTGGGCGCGCTACAGCACTCCGGTCGAGGGCCTATATCTGTGTGGCGCTGGCACGCACCCGGGCGGCGGTGTCACATGCGCTCCCGGCTACAACGCCGCGCGGGAAATCCTCAAGGATCGCGGCTAAGAGCGCCCCGGCGGCGCGGCCCGCGAAGTCAGCACAGTCAGTCCCTGAAACCTCCGTCGGCACGCTCAATTGCGCCGGGCCTACCAGTTGCTATTAGATTATCCGGTCAACGAACGGGAAGATCCGGAAAGAGGGCTGCGGCGCGCGGCGCCGAGACTACAAGGACACACATATATGGCTTACAAGCCGATCGAGGACTACGGCGTCATCGGCGACATGCACACTGCGGCCGTGGTCGGGCAGGACGGGTCGATCGACTGGTTCTGCTATCCGCGCTTCGACTCGCCCAGCGTCTTCGCGGCGATCCTCGACGAGAAGAAGGGCGGCCACTTCAAGATCTGTCCGCCCGATGTCGCAAACCTGACCACCAAGCAGTACTACTGGCCCGATACGAACGTCCTGGTCACACGATTCCTGTCGCCCGACGGCGTGGGCCAGATAGTCGACTATATGCCGGTGGGCGTGCCGGATGGTGGCCGGGGTAGCCGCTGGTTGGTACGGCGCGTGCAGATCGTGCGTGGCTCGATGGCTTTCGCCGTGGAGTGCAGGCCGGCCTTTAACTACGCCCGCGACGAGCACAAACTGGACATCACCCCCGAGGGTGCCTGCTTCCGGGCGCCGGGTCTGAGCATGGGCCTCGTTACCGACGTCCCGCTGAAGGCGCACGGTGCGGGAGTCAGGGCGGAACTCTCTCTCGAGACGGGTCAGACATCGAATTTAGTTCTACGCGAAATCGAGGGTGACAGTGGCTGCGGCCTGGGGCTCTCCCCGGAAGAGGAGTTCGAGCTCTTCAACTGCACGGTCGAGTGGTGGCGGCATTGGGTGAACAAGTGTACGTACACCGGCCGCTGGCGCGAAGCGGTCCACCGCTCGGTGCTCACACTCAAGTTGATGACGTATGAACCTACGGGAGCGATAGTCGCATCCCCGACCTGCAGCCTCCCGGAGGCGATGGGCGGCGCGCGTAACTGGGACTATCGCTACACGTGGATTCGGGATGCCGCCTTCACACTATACGCCTTTATCAGGGTAGGTTTCACCGAGGAAGCCGCTCGCTTCGGGCAGTTCCTGCGGGAACGCATTCAGGAACCCGAGCCCGACGGTTCGCTGCAGATCATGTACGGCATAGACGGCCGGCACGAGCTTACCGAGGAGACCCTGGATCACCTGGAGGGCTACAGGGGCTCGCGCCCCGTGCGTATCGGCAACGGCGCCTACGACCAGCTGCAACTCGACATCTACGGCGAGCTGATGGACTCGATCTACTTGTTCAACAAGTACGGCGTACCGGTCACCTACGACGGTTGGATCTGGCTACGCCGTATGGTCGACTGGGTCTGCGACAACTGGCAGATGAAGGATGAGGGTATATGGGAGGTGCGGGGTCCGCGGCAGCACTTCGTGTATTCGAAGCTGATGTGCTGGGTCGCGCTCGACCGCGCCATCCGCCTGGCCGACAAGCGGTCCCTACCGGCCGACCGCGTGCACTGGCTCAAGATCCGCGATCAGATCTACGAGGAGATATTCGAGAGAGGTTGGAGCGACAATCGTCAAGCCTTCGTTCAGCATTATGATTGCGACACGCTCGATGCCTCGAACCTCATCATGCCACTCGTGTTTTTCGTCTCGCCGAACGACCCGCGGATGCTGAGCACAATCGAGGCTACGCTCCGATCGCCGGAACAGGGCGGACTGGTCGAGAACAACCTGGTCTTTCGCTATAACATCTACGAGACCGACGATGGCCTGAACAGTGACGAAGGCTCGTTCAACATGTGCACGTTCTGGCTGGTCGAGGCATTGGCGCGCGCCGGTCGACGCGATCCAGAGCTCCTTCGTACTGCCCGGTTGATGTTCGAGGAGATGCTAGGGTACGCGAACCATTTGGGGCTCTACGCCGAAGAGACCGGCCCACAAGGCGAGGCGTTGGGCAACTTCCCCCAGGCGTTCACTCACATCAGCCTAATCAGCGCGGCATTCAACCTGGACCGGACGTTGGGCACACAGGACTAGTGGACGCCGGTGGGTCGGGTTGGGAATTCGGGAATTCCTAACACCAGATTCTTCAGGCAACATCGATGTCCCTGCAAAGGTAGACGTCTTGAATGGCGTGGAAGAGCTCGACGCCTTGCTTCATAGGTCGCTGGAACGTCTTGCGGCCTGAAATGAGGCCCATACCACCGGCGCGCTTGTTGATCACGGCGGTACGAACGACCGCGCCGAGATCGCCTTTCCCCTTCGACGCGCCGCCGGAGTTGATCATGCCGATCCGGCCCATATAGCAGTTGGCGACTTGCCACCTCGTCCAATCCACAGGGTTATCGGCGACCAGTTCCTCATAGACTAGCTTGGAGGTCTTGCCGAAGTTGAGAGCGTTATAGCCGTCGCTGTGCGTAGGAATCTTCTGCTTGACGATGTCCGCCTCTATAGTCACACCGAGATGGTTCGCCTGGCCCGTCAGGTCGGCCGCGCTGTGGTGGTCGACGCCATCCTTCTTGAAGGCGGCGTTACGCAGATAGCACCAGAGGAAGGTTGCCATACCGAGCTCGTGCGCCCGCGAGAAGGCCTCGGAGACTTCCTGCAGCTGCCGGTGCGATTCATCGGCGCCCCAGTAGATAGTGGCGCCGACCGCGGCAGCGCCCAGTTCCCACGCCTGTTCGACCGAGGCGAAGGGGACCTGATCGAACCGGTTAGGATAGCTGAGCAGTTCGTTGTGGTTGAGCTTGACGATAAAGGGAATCTTGTGGGCGTACTTGCGGGACACGACGCCCAGCACGCCGAGCGTGGACGCGACCGCGTTGCAGCCACCCTCGATGGCCAGCTTCACGATATTCTCGGGATCGAAGTACATCGGGTTGGGCGCGAAGGACGCCGCGCCCGAGTGCTCTATGCCCTGGTCGACCGGTAGGATCGACAGGTAACCCGTTCCGCCCAGCCGGCCGTGGTCGATGATGCGCTGCAGGCTGACCAGCACCTGCGGGTTGCGATCGGAGCTCGCGAGTATGCGGTCGACGAAGTCGGGGCCCGGCAGGTGCAGCTGGTCCTTCGTGATTCCCTTGCATGCAAAGCCGAGAAGCGACTCCGCCTCGTCGCCCAGCAGGTCCTCGATCAGCGCCAACGAGCCAGCGGTCTTTGTTGCCATGATCTTCTCTCTCTCTTGAGGTCCAACCGATCGGGCCGCTGCTACGGATCTCCTCGGCCCAGTAGCCGACCCGCCTGCTTGTCGATGTACCAGAGCAGTTCGCCACCCTCGGGGCGGATCAGCTGGACGGGGTAGCGGGGTGGATCCGCCGCACCTTCTAAGACCTCGCGCAGCGTCTCCGCTTTCTCCCCGCCCGTCACCAGAAACAGTATACATGCAGCGCTGTTTAGGACAGGGGGTGTCAGGGTGATACGGTGGCCGCCCAGTTCCTCGACCCAGTGGGCGACGGCCAGGCGATGCCGTTCCTCCAGCGCCTCGCTGCCCGGGAAGAGCGAGGCCGTATGCCCGTCCGTACCCATCCCCAGGTAGGCCAGATCGAAACGCGGGGTTTCGGCCTCGGCAAGCCCGAAATGACGGCGCAGCTCAGCCTCGTACTCGGCGGCCGCCTCTCGTGGATCGGCGAGCTCGGCACGGATCCGGTGAACGTTATGCCGGGGGAGCTCGAGCTTCGAGAGTAGAGCGTCGTGCGCCGCCCCGAAGTTGCTGTCGGGGTGGTCCGGCGGAACCGTGCGCTCGTCGCCCCAGAAAAGGTGTACGTCGTGCCAAGGAATCCGATCGCGATAGGGCTCTGCGGCGAGCAACTTGAAGAGCCTGACCGGCGTCGAGCCACCCGAGAGGGCGACATTGAAGAGCCGTGCCGAGTCGACCGCCTGCCGCGCCGCACGGACGAAGACCTCGGCAGCCGCCTCGGCCACGAGATCAGCGCTCTGGAAGACGCGAATCGACAGCTCAGAGCCCATGCGTCGCTACGAGCCGCTCGAACAGCGCCACCTCATCGCCGCTACCGATGGCCAGCGGGGCCCGCTGATGGAGCGACTCGACCTGCAGATCGAGCATGCGCTCCCGGCCGGTGCTCGCTCGACCGCCCGCCGCCTCGACGACGAAGGCGAGGGGCGCGCACTCGTAGAGGAAGCGCAGCTTGCCGTCGGGGTGTCCCTGATCCGCGGGGTAGAGGTATATCCCACCTTCCAGGAGGCAGCGATGTAGATCGGCGGCCAGGGCTCCGCTGTAGCGCAGCGAGTACGGTCTACCGCTCGCCGGGTCGCGTTCGATCACGTAGTCGGCGTAGGCGCGGACGCCGGCGTCCCAGTCGTGGTAACGGCCCAGGTTGGCGCTATAGTACGACCCACGATTTGGGCAGCGGACGTTTCCATGTGAGAGAAGATATTCGCCGACATCGTGGTCGAGCGTGAAGACATCGACCGCCTCACCCAAGCTGTAGACGAGCACGGTGCTCGGTCCATAGAGAACGTAACCGGCAGCAACGAGCTCGGCACCCTCTCGCAGCTCGCCTTCGCAATCGATGCAAGTGCCGGACAGGGCGCGGCGGTAGAAACTGAAGATGGTACCGACTGGTCCGTTGATGTCGGTGTTCGACGAGCCATCGAGCGGATCGACGCACAACAGGTAATCGGCCGTCTCGCTGCAACTGACCGTGCGCAATTCGTCCATTTCTTCGGAAACGATAGCGGCAACGAGACCGCTGTCGGTGAACGCATCGACGACGACCTGGTTCGAATAGACGTCCAGCTTCTTCTGCGTATCGCCGCTCGGGTTCTGTTCGCCGACCAGCCCCAACCTTCCGACCAGGGCCGCCCTGCGGATCTCGCGAGTCAGGATTTTCGCGGCGTAACCCATCTCGAGGATCAATGCGGGTAATTCGCCGGTTCGGTCACCGACCTGCCGGCGCTGATCCACGAGTCTGCGGCCCAAACTGATCGCTTGAACGGACACGCTATCCTGCTTTTTGGCCGGCCTTACGCCGCGGCGCCCAGGCTCGCCGCGAAGCGGGCGGCGCCCAGGAGCGCGGTGCTCCTGTTCATGATCACCCGCACGGGTGTCGCCTCGAGCAGCGGTCGCATGCGGCCCTTATCGAGGAACGCATTGATGAACGGCGGCTCTCTCAAGGCAGCGATGATCTTGGGCGCGATGCCGCCGCCGACGAAGATACCACCGGTGGCCAGCATCTTGAGGGCCAGGTTGCCGGCCTCGGCGCCGTACAGCTCGACGAAGAGCTCGAGGGTCTCGACACAGATCTCGCAGCGTCCTTCTAACGCAGCCTTAGTGATTACCGGGGCCAGGTCCCCACTCTCTCCGACTTCCTCTTCGAGCCAAGCGGGCTTTGCGGCACTACGGTGCTCGAGCAGGAACTCGAAGACGTTGACGAGGCCGGGCCCGGAGACGACACGTTCCCAGCTGACCCGGCCGAGGCGCCGTGCGAGGAAGTCGAGCAGGGCAAGCTGCCGTTCGCCGGTCGGCCCGAAAGAGGTATGGCCGCCCTCGGTGGCAAATGGGTGATACGCCTGCCCATCCCAGTAGAGGCCCGCCTGACCGAGGCCGGTACCGGCAGCGATGAGAGCGGCGTTACCGCTGGCCGTCTCGCTGCCCGAGTTCAGCACCTCGAGGTCCTCAGGCCCCAGCACGGCGATGCCGTAGGCCTGCGCCTTGAGGTCGTTTATCACCGCGAGAGCTTCGACCCGGGCAGCGCTGGCCAACTTCGAGGTCTCGACCAGCCAGGGCAGGTTCGTCGTCTGTGCCCGGCCGTGCCTGACGGGGCCGGGTACGCCGAAGCAGGCGCGCTGGCACTCGATGCCATGACCGTTCATGAAGCCAGCGACGATTTCCTCAAGCGTGTCATACTGACGGCTGGGGAACGTTTCGGCGACCAGCGTTTCGTAGCGGGTCAGTTGGACGTCGTAGACGGCCAACCGGGCGTTGGTGCCGCCGACGTCACCAGCGAGGATTTTCATCAGAGCTTCCTCCAGCGGCGGCCGTCGCGTCGCAGGAGCTCGTCGGCCGCCTGCGGTCCCCAGGTCCCCGCGGCGTAGTTGGGAAACCCGCGGGGCCTCAGCGCGCTCCAGACATCGAGGATCGGGTTCACCACGCTCCAGGCGGCCTCGGCGTTGTCGCCGCGCTGGAAGAGGTTGGCATCACCGTTCATGCAGTCGTAGAGCAGCGTTTCGTAGCCGGTCGCCGGTGTCGCGTCGAAGTAGTCGGCGTTGCAGAACTCCATATCGACGCCGCCGATCCGCATCAGCGGGCCGGGGACCTTGGCGCCGAAGAAGAGCGAGATCCCCTCGTCCGGCTGGATCCTCAGAACCAGGACATTGGGCTCCAGCTCATCGACCGGGGTCCTCGCGAACAGCATCAAAGGCACGCTTTTGAACTGGATGGCGATCTCGGTCACACGTTTCGGCAAGCCCTTCCCGGTACGCAGATAGAAAGGCACACCGGCCCAGCGCCAGTTGTCGACCAGGAGTTTGAGCGCCACATACGTTTCGGTCGCGGAGTCGGCGGCGACTTTCTCCGCAGAGCGATAGGAGATAACTTTCTCGCCGTCCGGCATTACACCCTCGCCGTACTGGCCACGCACTACCTCTTTTAGGACCTCATCGGGCTCGATGGGTTTCACGGCGCTGAAGATCTTTCCCTTCTCGTTGCGAACCGCGTCGGCCTCGAAGGAGACCGGCGGTTCCATAGCGATGAGCGCCAGGAGCTGGAAGAGGTGATTGGGCACCATATCGCGGAGCGCGCCGGCGCCGTCGTAGTAACCGCCGCGCGTCCCGACGTCGACCCGCTCGGCCACTGTGATCTGCACATGATCGACGTAGCGGCGGTTCCAGATCGGTTCGAAGATCGCGTTCGCGAAGCGGAAGACGAGGATGTTCTGAACCGTCTCCTTACCCAGGTAGTGGTCGATGCGGTAGATCTGCGA
>JASFTI010000138.1:0-8339 GCA_050053635.1 Gemmatimonadales bacterium | reverse complement strand
CCAGCAGCCGCATCAACAGGAGCGCGTACCGGGAATTGTAGGGATCGTGGGTCGCCAGCCGCCTCCGCCAGCGGACCGCGGTGGGATGGTCGCCGGCCTCCTGCGCCCGCTCAGCCAGGCGCTCGAGAACCGCCGCGCAGGAATCGGCGAGCCGCTGCCGCTCCGATTCGACCCAGTGTTCGAACTCCGGAGCGTTCTTGACGAAGAAACCGTCGAGAAACGGCCCACTGTAGAGCGATGCCGCCGACTCGAGATCGCCGCGCGCCACCGCACTCTCGAACTCCACCACATCACAGGATAGACGGTCGGCATCGAGCCGGACGCTGTCACCCTCGGAGCGCAAGGCACTCGTGCCGAGGGCCCTTCTCAGTACGTATACCGACTCTGACAGGAGATGACGACCCCGTCCCGCTTCGGCCTCGGGCCATAGGTAGGCAGTCAACTTGTCTCGGCTCACCGCCCCGGTCGGACTCGCCGCCAGAAGGGCCAGGAGAGCCACGCGTCGGGTCTGCACGGCTTCGGCGTCGGGCTCGCCGTCCTCGACCCGAAGCGTGGCGCCGCCGAGCAACCTTATGGACACCATAAGGCGCGCCTTCAGAAAGACTTGAGTTTCGCTTGAAAAGCGCTGGATCGCTCCCGCCTAGTATAGACGGGCGATCCTGGAAGGTGCAAGCAAGAACCCGTGGCCCGCACTCGCTGATGGCTCGGGCCTGCGACCGCAGCACTTCAATAAGGAGGTACGATCATGCGCTGGATTCGAGCAGTTCCTTGCCTGATGCTGGCCGCCCTGCTGGCCGGCTGTGCCGACGAGCCGGCCGCGCCACCGGCGGACGCGATGGCCCCACCCTCGTTCGCGGCGGTCCACGACGCTTTCACCCTGAACATCCCCTGGGACGGCCAGCACCAGGAGATGCCATGCCTGGGGGCATGGATAACAACCTACGGGTCGTTCGACGTACACTTCCGCACTACAACCACGCCCTCGGGAAACGAGATATGGCAATGGTGGCTCGGCTACGACTACCCATTGGGCATGATCGTCGATGGGACGGGAGAGGACTGGTCGTTTGTCAGAGGAGTGGACACGGGCGGCTCGCTGACCAAGCCCACCGGCGAGTACAGAGAGCAATGGCGTCTTACCGAATGGTACGAGAACGCAGCAGGTCAGGAGCTACGCTCTCACTGGGTCTTCCACTTGATGATCGATGGGGACGGCAATGTAACCCTGGAGAAGTTTCTGAATAAGTGTAAGGTCTACGACTGAGGCAGGTGCCGCGATTCGCCGAGAAGGGGCCAGCGCGAAGCTGGCCTCTTCTTCTCCGCCAGCACACTCAGGTGTAGTTCGAGACAGACGCTATAACTCTACAAGATACGGCATGCGAAGATCAGCCGGGAAGACAGCGGGATAGGGCTAGTCTAGCCCGGGAGTGTCAACCGGCGTCGCCCACCTCTTGGACCTCCGGGAGGCGGACCTCCTCGGTGTTCCGCACCGCACGGTCTAGTACTTGACACGGGGAGGCCGAAGCGCTCGATGAATACGTCCGCCACCTCGACGAAGCGAACGATGCGCCGAAACACACAGCAGCGTCTGTCAGAGCGAATGATGGTGGATCTCGACTATCTGCCGCTTAAGACGGGACATAGCTGACATAGCGCTTAACGCTCGGCGGTCAGGCGCTCCAGCGCCCGCCGGGCCTGGTCGACCCAGGGCTGGAACTCGGGGTCGCAGCCCTCCCAGCGCTTGAGGAAGCGGTTGTAGTGGCGGGCCGCCATCTCGGGGTTACCGAGCTGTTCATGGATCTGGCCTATGCGGAAGCGGGCCGGTGCGACGAATGGCTGACTGCCAACACCGTAGGTAATCTCGAAGCCCTCGTACCAGGGGAGCGCTTCCTCGTAGCGACCGAGGGCGTAGAGCGCCTCGGCCTCGAGCCAGCGCACCTGCCGGAACAAGCTGGACCCGCCGATCCAGCCCTCCATGGGCCCGACCTGCTCCAGCAGGCGAAGGGCTTCCTCGTACCGCCCCTGCGAGGCCGCCGCCTGGGCCCGCAGCGTCAGCGCCTGGTTCCTACTATAGGAGACGGTCATGCTCGGATAAACTTCCGCGAACGCGGCGAAGCTGCCCTCCAAACCTGCGGCGATCGCCTCTGCCCGCTCCGCTTCCCCCAGCCGCGCGGTGAGTAGCCCGAGGAACAAGAGGCGATTGGGGATTTCGGGGTCGGGCCGCCAGGCCGCCACGCTGTCGCGGACGGCGGCGAGCTCCAGATCGGTCGGGGGCACGAAAGGTGCCGGCATGGCGGCGGAGAGATTCCAGTACCCGGTGCCCGGGTCGAGCGCATTCCGTGCGGCGAAGTGGGGCTGGGCCGCCGCCCAGCGGCCCCGGGCCAGCTCCAGCATTCCCAGACGGACGTGAGCCACGGCCCTGGTGCGGCGCGGCCGCTGTGCCTCCGCGAGAATTTCCTCGAAGCGCGTTGCGGTCGGTAGGTCGTCTGCGAGGATGCTAATCCAATTAGCTGTATACCTAATGT
Organism: Gemmatimonadales bacterium; assembly: GCA_050053635.1. Classification (GTDB taxonomy): domain Bacteria; phylum Gemmatimonadota; class Gemmatimonadetes; order Palauibacterales; family KS3-K002. Next base: position 5,814 of record JASFTI010000138.1, on the reverse strand, counting down.
CGGGTTCAGGTCCCGCTCTCAAGTCTGCGATGGCCTTCTCCAGTTCAGCGGCATCGCCGCTCAGTGCCGCAATGACCGCCCTCGTGTGAGCTTCGTAGATGCCCTCCGGTCTAGATTCCTGTTCCCGCTCCCAGCAGGCTATGGCCGTGGCAGTATCCCCTTCGAACGCCGCGACCACGCTCAAGTTTGTGTTCCCCAAAGCGCTGTAGGGGTCCAGTGCCACATGACCGGGGTGGGGCTCGCGTTGAAGGCGCTCCAGCGGGGCGCCTTCATACCGAACACCGCGAGCGGTGTGAGACTCCACCCACGACCTGCGGATTAAAAGGGCACGAACTGGCGCCAGCCAGCGCCAGTGAGCGCCAGATTGTGCGGGTTTTCGAGGTTTGAACGCCGACCAGCGCCAGCCAGCGCCAGTGAGCGCTGTCACCACGATCGTCACCGCGAAGCCGAGTGTGGTTCGGCAGCCTACTCGTACTGCTCCAGCAGCGCCTGGAAGCGCGGGTGGTCGCGGAGGGGGTCGTAGATCGGACTGAGTCGAAGGCCTGGGACAGACATACTCGAAGGGATCGATAGCAGGTAGTCGAGCAGGTCGATGGCCGCGTCGTAGTCACCCACCAGAGTGTAGACCTGCGCGAGCCCTATAAGGGGGCCGGGTGCGAAAAAGGCATCCTTCGACATGGGCAGAAGATCGACCGCCATCTGCCCCTCTCGAACCGCGGTTTGCTTCATTCCGAGCCCTGCATACGCGAGGCCGAGCGACACACGTCGCCTGTAATCATCGGGTCGTTCAGCCACGGCCGGTTCAAGAATGACGCATGCCGAGTCGAAGGCTGCTCGCGCCAGGTCAGTCTGACCCGCGTAGAGGTGAGTGAGTCCCGAATACAGTGACTTCGGATCATACGCATACTGACCCTCGATGATCTCGTCTTCCAATTGCGAGAGAGCGGCCAGCGCCGCCGGGTAGTCGCGGTTCAGGACTTCCAGCCACCGGCGCACAAGGTGCGCGTCAAGATGTGCGGAGACGTATGCCCGCAAGGGTCCGAGGTCGCCATCGCGCAACAGGCCGATCTCAGCCCTGCGATACGCCGCATCCTCATACTCGGGCTCAATGGTAAGCGCCCTGTCGTAATACCGCTCGGCCTCATCGTAACGCCGGAGGAAGCGGTGCGTGTCGCCGAGTTCGGCTACAAGCGTGGCGTCTCTCGGGTCGAGATCCGCAGCGCGCTGGAGGTTCGCTATCGCCTCCTCCCACTTCCCCTGGCGCCGATAGATGAATCCTCTTGTTGCCAACAGCTCAGCATCACCCGGCAGACCTTGCTCTGCTATAGCCAGTTCCTCCAGCGCCTTACCGTAGGCGCGGAAGCCGTAATAGTGGTAACCCGCGAGCGCGAGGTGCCCCTCGGGCAGACTCGGATCGAGCTCCAGCGCCCGATCTGCTGCCGCTCGCGCCAGCCGGACACGCTCCTCGGTGAAGTCGTATCTGAACCAATAGATATTCGAGTGGATAATTGACAACCACGCGTGAGCCAGAGCGAAGTCCGGATCGAGTTCCACGGCGTGCTCCCACATCCGCTGCGCACTACGAAAGTCCTCAGCAAGATCGCCTGGCCGTCGCCAGTACTCCATCCCGCGCAGATAGAACTCGTAGGCTTCGAGGTTGTCAGTGGGGATCTCCTCGATGCGTTCCCGCTCATCTGGGGTGAGTTCAGCCTCAAGGGCCCGAGCAATCTGCTGGGCGATGTCGCTCTGTATTGCGAACACGTTGGCGACGGTGAGATCACGGTCATAAGTCTCCGACCAAAGGTGTACGTCTGTCTTGTCGATGAGCTGCAAGACGACTCGCACCTGATTACCCTCACGACGCACGCTGCCCTCCACGATTCCGTCAGCCCCGAGTTCTTCGGCAATCGTCGTTATGTCTTTGTCCGTATCCGCGTACTGGAGCACCGAAGTACGGGAAATGACATTCACGGCGGCAATCTTCGAGAGTTGTGACAGGATGTCCTCGTGGATTCCGGCCGCGAAGAACTCGTTGTCCGGGTCGGGGCTGAGGTTCTCCAACGGCAGTACGGCGATGAACTTCAGGTCAGTCTTCGGTGCCTCAGAGGGCTCGTTCAGGAGCAGCCAGCCGGTGGCCACTACTCCCCAACCCCCCAACGCGATGAGAACGCCCAGACCCGCGTTCCGCCACGTGAAGACCCTTTGGTGTGCACGGCGAACTTCCCTGACAGCCGGTTCGGCCACCTCGGGACGCTGCGGGCCACGCACGCCTTCCTGCACAGAGGCCGTCGCCAGTACGATGGGCAGGCCAACGATGAACAGCACTATGGCGAAGGCGGGAAACCACTGCGGTAGCCCCAGTCCCTCCGTCAGCGCCTGGACAGCTTGATAGGCCACGAGGGCCGCTCCGCAGTAGATCAGCAGCACCTGCCAGAGGGACCGGCGGTGGATCTCGTGAATGAGCCGCTTGAGACGGGACATAGCTGCCACCTGCGGCCTGAGGTATGTGGGATTACGGGCACCCAGTGCTGCTCAAAGATGGGATGCTGGCGGATCCGTATCAACGAGCGGCGTGAAAGGCCAAGACGCTCGCTAGCCCTGCGGCGCCCCGATCCGCAGTTCTGCCTAGCATGACAGCGTTCCTCGTCAGGCGGTGCCACGCGAGGTGCCGATGCCGAGCGCATTCGAACCAACGTCCGGGCGTTTGCACGCTCCACGCTTCTAGAGGGAGATATGCTCCTTTGCCCAACAACCATCGATCTACCTTTACCATTCCACTTCGGATCCGCTCAAGCGACCGCGAAAGCAGGAACGCCACCGGAAGAAGCCAGACGGGTAGACCGATACGCTCGGTTGGCACGTCTGCTGCCTCGGTGCACAGCGAAGGAAACAGCGAGGCAGATGCGACCAGCACGCGAGGATTAAAACAGCGCCAAGAATGGTGACGCGCAGTCTCTCACTTTCCGATACCTCGCGGTCGAATTGGTGAGCAAAGACATCTCGGGACTCTTCAGTCACGCTGGCAACATCTCGCGGGCCCGTCATAACGAGCAGCGCTCGGTCCGGCTACTCGTACCTATCCAGCAGCGCCTGGAAGCGCGGGTGGTCGCGAAGCGGATCCCAGATTGGGTCGAGCCGCAGCCAGTGGGCCGAGAGCCAGCCCGGGTTGGCGAGCAGAACCTCGAGCTGCTCGATAGCGCGCTCGGGCTCGCCGACCATGAGGTAGACCTGAGCCAGGTAGGCCAGGGGGTCGGTTCCGTCCATAGCGTCCTCGGAGGGCGGCAGCATCTCCACCGCCCGCCTTCCTGTCCGGACTGCCTCATCCGCTAGTCCCAGACCGGCAAAAGCGATCGCCAGCTCGCTGTTGAAGAAGGCATCGTCGGGGCGCTCCCTTGTCATCGCCCCCAGAAGCGTACGGGCGGAATCGTAGTGAGCACGGGCTGCTTCCGCTCGATTCATTCGATCGTGGAGCTCGGCCGTCGCGAGATGGTAGAGTGCGGGATCCATTTCTGCATGCTCAGCGGAGAGGTGGGCCAGAGCGCTAGCGAGGTCGTCGTAGAGTATTCTGAAGAGAGCCCATGCCCCCGAAACACTCCGCAGAAGCAACACGTCGAGCCCGATCTCCTGTGGCGCACCCTCCAGGACCGCCCACGCTTCTTGCCTGCTGCCATGCCAGCTCAGATGATTCCGAGCCTTCATGACGTACAGCAGATCTTGATCAGGCACGAGCGCGATGGTGCGGTCGAGGCTGCGGTCCGCCTCACGGTACTGGCGCATCCAGAAGTGGGTTAGTCCGATCTCAAGTGCCAGGAATGAAGAGCGCGGGTCGAGCTCCATCGCCTTCTGCAGGTTATCCAGCGCGCGCTCGAAACGCCCCTGACGCCGGTAGATATCAGCGAGCAGAGTGATGATTTGGCCGTTGTTGGGAGCGGCGGCCTGCGCGATGCGGAGGTGCTCGACGGCGCGGTCATAATCTCTGCTGCCGTAGTAGTAGTAGGCTGCGAGAGCGCTATGCGCCTGCGGCAGATCCGGATCGATTCGGAGTGCCGCCTCAACCGCTTCTCTCGCCCGGGCCAGTCGTTCAGCGGTACGGTCAAAGTAGAACCAGTACATCTGCGCGTGCGCCTCGGATAGCCGGGCGTGCGCCAGAGCGAAGTTGGGATCCAGACTAACCGCCGCTTCATACATTCGCGCGGCGATCTCATACGTTTCCCCGCTGAACGCTCGATCGAAGTAGTCGTTGCCACGCAAGTACCGGTCGTACGCCTCTAATTCTCAGTAGGCGCGGCCTCGAGGGCTCGTCGCTCGGGCTCTAAGAGTGTTATCTCGAGCGCGCGGGCGACCTGCTGTGCAATGTCGGACTGAATCTGAAAGACCCCGGCGAGCTGTGCATCGTAGCGGTTAGTCCAGAGGTGCGTGGCGTCCGAGACCCTGATGAGCTGGGGCGTCACACGCACGCGGCTCTCACTCTGAGGCGACTTCTCCCAGCGAACCGTGCCCTCGAGCACGAACTCGACGCCCAGTTCTTCACCGATCTGCCGGATGGGCACCTGCGCGTCCTTGTATTGGACGGCGCTGGTCCGCCCGATGACGCCCAGACCGCTCATCTCGGCGAGCCGGCTCGTGATTTCCTCGGTAATGCCATCCGCGAAGTACTCGTCCTCCTGCTCTCCCAGGTTCTCAAACGGCAAGACCACGAGCATCTTCCGGTTCAAGGCAGCCGACTCGACGCTCTCGGGCGCAGTCCTTTCCTCGAACAGGAGCCAGCCTGTGGCGACGACCCCCCAGAGAGCCAAGGCACCCATGAAGGCCAAGGCAGCGTTGCGCACCGTAAGAAGGCGGCGCCGGTCAACGGCTTTCCCGCGAACAGCGGCGTCGACGCCAACCCGCGCTGGCTCTCCCTCAGTCGCCGGTTCAATCGGCGCTTGCGCAGCCGCCGCTGCCTCACGGACAGACGCCGTTGCCAGGACGATGGGCAATCCAACGATGAACAGTACTACGGCGAAGGCAGGAAACCACTCCGGTAGCCCCAGCCCCTCCGTCAGGGCCTGGACCGCTTGATACGCCACGAGGGCGGCCCCGCAGTAGATCAGCAGCACCTGCCACAACGAGCGGCGGTGTATCTCGTGAATGAGCCGCTTGAGACGGGACATAGCTACATCCTGCGGCCTCAGTTATGTGGATTTGGGGCTACCCGGTTCTGCTCAAAGATGGGATGCCGGAGGCCCGCTATCAACGAGGGGCTGCAGTCCGGCATGACGTGCTCTTCAGCCCCGCGGTGACGCAGATGTTCTCAACGCAATTCGTCACCACCAACGTCACCGGGACCTATGCAGATCAGCGAACGTCAGCGGAGGCCGTTTGGAGTAACCGCAGCCTGGCTGAAGATTGGACAAATGACCGGGGTGGGGCTCGAACCCACGACCTGCGGATTAAAAGGGCACGAACTGGCGCCAGCCAGCGCCAGTGAGCGCCAGTTTAGGCGGGTTTTCGGGCCTCGAACGCTGACCAGCGCCGGTGGGCGCTGTCACCACGATTGTCACCGCGACGGATGCCTACTCGTACTTCTGCAACAGCGCCTGGAAGCGCGGGTGGTCGCGGAGGGGGAGTGATCCTACCCGGTCTCCTCAGGGACCAGTTGTGCAAGCAGTCGTCGCGCTGCCTCGACGCGAGGTTGAAGCTCAGGGTCGGCATCCCTCCACAACTCGACGAACTCGGCGAGGTGCCGTGCGGCGGCCACGGTGTCGCCAGCTTCGAGGTAGAGCGAGCCGAGACGCTCGTGGGCTGGAGTTCGCAGAGCACAGTAGATGTAGA
>JASFTI010000137.1:0-8404 GCA_050053635.1 Gemmatimonadales bacterium | reverse complement strand
GTGCCCAACGGTCGTGATAGCTCGATCAGCCTTTCGATGATCCGCTGCCCGGCCTCACGGTCGGCGAGCCGCGGTCGCCCGCGCTGTGGCCGCGGGTCACCGAACCCGAGCGTGATCGGGTAGAGGCGGACCTCGGCGAGGCCGCCGTCCTGGAAATGCGGGGTTGCGATCACGCTCTCCCAGTAGACCTGCCGTCCCGGGAAGCCACCGGTCCGACTGCGCTCGATCCGCCGATCGTAGTAATCGGCGGGTGTCGCGTCCGCCGGTAACTCGTACTGATCGAACGCATCGCCGGGCAAGAACTCGATCGTCTCGTTTTGGAAGATGAAGTTGGCCAGGCTGTAGAAGATCGGCTTGCCGCGGTAGATCTCGATGCCCCGCAGGACGTGCGGCCCGTGGCCGACGAACAGATCGGCGCCGGCATCGATGGCGGCCCGGGCGAAGTGTACTAGGAAATCGGCTGGCGCCCCCCGGGCGCTTTCGTGGCTGTGGCTGGTCACGATGACCCAGTCGGCCTGACGGCGGGCGTCGCGCACCGCGGCGAGGATCTCCGACAGGTCACCCCGATGCAAAGCAGTGCGCCGGCCCGGCGGATCGCCGACCACGAACTGCTCGCGTAGGAAGCGGAAGCGCTCGCCGGCGCCGCTGGAACGGTATCCGAACTCCTGGGCGACCTCGCGCAGCTTCTCCAGCGACTCGCGGCTCACGACGTATGTGGTCGAGTAGCGAAGGGGGCTGAGGCCCGGTCGGCCCCTGATGTCAGCGCGCTGGGGTCCGGCGCGGTCCTCATCGGAGAAGGTCGAGGCGACCGAGACGAGCGCCACACGTCCGCCGGCGGTCTCGACGTAGGCCGGAGCCCGGGCGCGGGCGAGGTTCTCGCCGGCGCCGGCGTGGACGAGGCCGACGGCGTCGAGCGCCCGCGTTGTGGCTCGCAGGCCGCCGGCGCCGTAGTCCATCGTATGGTTGTTGGCGCGGCTCACCAGATCGAAGCCCGCCCAGACCAACTCGCCCGCGATGAAGGGCTCCGCCGCCATCCAGGTGCCCCCGCTGTGCGCCGCCGGATAGCCCTCCTCGTAGTCGTGGAACAACACCTCGAGGTTGGTGAACGCGACGTCGGCGCCGCGGATCAACTCGATCATCCTTAGGTACTCGGGCTCGCGGAAGGGTGCCAGCCGCCGGCTGATGATCGCGTCGCCGGTGAGCGCGAAGCTCATGCCCCCCGGCGGCGGCTCGGACTGAGCGGCGCCGCGATCTGGCGCGACCAGCAGGCCGGCGATCGTGAGGATCGAGGTCAACAGGTGCTGCGTCGTTCCAGACGGCTTCATAGCGACCCCCGATGATGTGATGAACCTCAATATCCTATAACAGACAGCGAACGGTCGATGTTGAGGTTGAGGCCCGGGTTCCGAGTGATCCATCACCTATAGCCAGTGAAGGGGTGGATCGCCATAGAGGTTGGCAGGCGTGTCCCGAGGCCGTAAACGAGGATCTATCTCGCCATCAGCTCTCGCGATGCCAGCCCAGGTAGTCGCGCTCGAATTCGGGCTGTGAACGAGCATCTTCCGGTCGACCCAGACCGTGGGTGGTCCCCGCCACGCACCAGATCACATCATCCGCCACAGCAAAGAGCGCTGCGACGTCGTGGCCCGTCGTGACGATGGCCGTCCCGGCCGTAGCCAGGCGACGTAGGGCCGCCCCGATCATCTGCTGGTCCTTCGGTGCGATCCCGGCGAACGGTTCGTCGGCCAGTAGGCAGAGCGGTTGGCGGATCATCGCGGCCGCCAGAGCGGCGCGCCGGCCTTCGCCGCCCGACAGTTCGTGGGAACGTCGCTCCAGGAACTCCTCGATCTCCAACTCGGCGACGACCCGATCGAACGCCTGACGGCCGAACCGCTCGGCGATCATACGAAGGTGGACGCCTACCGAGAACGTGCCCGGCAAGCGCGCGCGCGCTTCCATGAAGTACAGGCCGCGCCGCGCGAGGACGGGGAGCCGCGGACGCTCGTAGGCCTGCGAGAGGAAACGCACGACGCCGGTGTCCGGCCGGACCTCGCCGACCGCGATGTGCAGCAGGGTCGTCTTACCCGATCCGTTGCGGCCCATCAGGGCGGTGATCTGCCCCTCGCGCGCCCAGAAGGAGGCCGCCTTCAACACGTGGTGGCTGGCGAACGACTTACCCGCCGAGTCGACGGCCAATATCTCTGCGCTAATCGACCAGCCCTCCGGCGGCGATCCGCCATATCGTCTCCAGACTCGTCACCGTGACTAGAACGATCCCTCCGATCGCCGGGCGCGATACGCCCAAATTGGCGAGGAAGCGGCGCTCGTTCCGTCGCTCGGCGTCCAATAGGACCAAAGTCACTGTGGCTGCCGCCGCTAGCAGGAAACCACGCAGGCTGAAGAGTGGCGAGAAGCTCAGTAGGTGGAGGGCCAACCAGACGATCGTCGTCCGGAGAACGAAGGCTCTGACGTACGGCGAGGGTGGCATGTCCTGTTACCGAGAGGGCCACCCCGAACGCATCGAGGTGGCCCCTTCTCTAACCGTGGTAAATTCTGGCTTAAGCGTCCAGCTTGACCACGTTTTGAGCCGCCGGGCCCTTTTCGCCCTGAACGACGTCGAACTCGACGCGCTCGCCTTCGTTCAGCGTCTTGAACCCGTCAGCCTGGATGGCTGTGTGGTGGACGAAGCAGTCCTTCTGACCGTCGTCGGGCGTGATGAAGCCGAAGCCCTTGCTGTCGTTGAACCACTTGACCTTGCCGGTAGTACGCATCTGCCGTGCTCCTCTGTGCTGATGTGGTCGGAGTCCGGCTCTGCCGCACTGTCCGACTACATGTTGCCACGCGGACCTCACCCCCGCGTTGGGAACTGGCGAGGGACCCGTGCGTGAGCCCAGGTCCCTCGTTGTGTCGCTGGAATTCTCAGCGCTGCTACAATGACAGACATACAGGCTAAAGTCAATGGCCGTACCCGCTACCCCCAAAACGGATCGTCGGGCAGCACGACCAGTGGGCGGCGGCTTCGGCTCACGCCGTCCAGGTGCAGCATCGCCAGGCCGACCCCGGCCGCACCCTGCATAAGTCCCGTCTGCGCGATGAGCAGGTCGGGCCGAACGCGATGTTCGGCCTGGACCCACTTGAGGCCGCCGTCCTCGGCGGTCGCGCGGTCCACCGTGTCGCTGGCGACCCGCTCGGCGAATTCCCGACGGTGTGGCTCGCCGGTCACGTTGTGCAGCGCCAGGAAGAACTCGATCACGCCGGCGTTCCCGCAGCATTGGCTTACGTTGTTCCAGAAGCCCGGCGAGCGTTCCGGTACCTTCATATCGACGATCGCCTGCGCCAGCTGCGCGACGTAATGCCGGTACTGCGCGTCGCCCGTCAGTTGGCCGAGTCGGTGGAAAGCGCGGGCCGTACCGACGGGACCGTGGCACCAGCCGAGGTAGTAGAGCTGCTCGTTGCCCGGCTCGCTGTGGAAGATCATGCGCCCGTCGTTGGCGGTCCGCGTCGCCAGCTCCTGCAGGTACGCCGCACCGGCCAGAGCGGCGTCGAGGAACTCGCCCTCCCCCGTCGCACCGTACAACGAGGCCAAGAAGTACGAGACACCCGCCGTGCCGTGCGAGAAGTTCGGGTAGTTGCGCGGCACCCCGGGCGCGATCGTCCACTTGAGCCCGCCACGCTCCGGGACCCCGAGTTCGATCAGTCGACGACCCGCGGCGGCAGCCAGATCGAGCGGCGGCGCGTCGTCCAGCTGCGCCGCGGCCCACAGCAGGAACAGTCCGATCCCCGCGCTACCCGAGATGATGTCGGTGCTTTCGTTGAACTTCACCCCGCGCCCTTCCGGCTGCGCGGCGCGCTGAAGGGTAGCCAGCGCTCGCTTCGCAGCATCGCCCAGCGATGCCTGGCGCGTCTCTCGGTACGTCAGCGCCAGCGTGTAGGCGACCCCGGCCAGTCCGGTGTACAGCCCGGCATCGGCGAGCCGGTCGTCGCCGGGTAGTGAGGCGGCCAGGTACTCGGCCCCGGCGGCGGCCTCATCTAGCGCGGCCCGCTCGCCGGTCGCCCCGAACAGCTCGAGGTAGAAGAGCACCACGCCCGGCATCCCCGTGTACAGGCTGAGTTGAACCGAACCCGGATCGTCCGGGTTCCACGGCCACGCGGTTCCAATCTCACCGGGGATGGCCGACCGCGCGATCCAGCGCTCCGCCCGGCGGGCCACCTCCAGATACGGTCGTTCGCTGAAGGTTGGAAGACCGAAATCGGGCAGAGCGGAGAACAATAGGTTGGGCCTCAGGGTAGCGGCGGCCGATGCTGCAAGTCCAGCTTTGAGCAGGTCGCGACGCGACAGATTCGCGACCCGGTACGACGGTTCGGATGGGTGCCTGGCGGTCATCCGGCTGCCTGCCTTGGCTCGAGGATCAGGGGCGAACTGTTATGGGAAAGCTAAGCCCCCGCCGTCTCAGCGGACCAGCCCGCGATCGGTACTCCCCGGCCCCGCCCCCCCGCCTCCGCCCCTCGCCGGTCTCGGAACGACCCGACGCTAACCGGGTACATATGGCTTGGCGCCGGTCTGGGACCCCAGTGCCCGCCCGGTCGTCCCTGGTCAACCCCTTGACGGGGTTGGACTTCTGTCGCTTCTCCCCCAGACACGCCGATCCCCCGGGAGCCCTGCCGGCCAGCGGCGGCGCCGCGACTGTGCGGTAAGACCACATCCAACACCCCTGCTTGGAGGAGGGCGAGGAGGCTGATTGATGTCTAAGAAGGTGAAGCGCCTAAGGTGCCCGGTCTGCGATGGCGAAGACATGCAGAAGATCACTCCGTCGGAGGAAGCTGAGCTGATCCTCGACTACTGCGACAAGTGCGGCGGCATGTGGTTCGAGTCGGGGGAGGTGCGGCAGTTGCGCTACTGCCCGCCCGAGGTTGTGAGCAGCCTGATCTCGATCAAGAAGCAGCTCTACGCGGTGGAGTGCGAGTCATGCGGTCACCTTATGGCGCGTAACGCGGGCGAGTGTCCGTCCTGCGGTCAGGGGAACATCATCAGTTGTCCGCGTTGTTCTACCAAGCTCGAGCGGGTTCAAGGCGAGAACTTCACGCTCGATGTTTGCCAGGACTGCAGAGGCGTTTGGTTCGACAACATAGATCTCTCGGCAGTTTGGAATCTCCAGTTCGAAAGCCTGTCGAGATCCGAGAAGAAAGACGACGACGAGATCACGGAGGACACCGTGGTCGCCGTCCTGCGCTCCGGCAAGGGCGGTAAGGTCGAAGCAGGTGACGGCGACGGCGCGGGTGACGTGTTCGGGTCGATCGCTGATAAGATCGGGGAAACGCTCGGGCCTGCCGATTAGCCCGTCGTAGGTCACATCTCCAAGGCGCTTCGACGCCGACCAGAGGCCCCGCCCGGCCGCCAGAGCCGGGCGGGGCCTCTGCCTTCCTTTAGTCGGTAGGTGCCTTCCTGGCGGAAGCGGCCACAATATCGCAAACTAAGGGCTGCGACGTCAGAATATGAGGGAGCGAGCGGCGATTCTACTTGCAAAGGGGGGGGTAGCTATGCTCACGCTGAGCGCCATAAAGGCCGACGTGGGATCGATCGGAGGACACACGCGACCGTCCGTGCGGATGCTGGATACGGCGCGGACCGAACTGCGTGGGGCCGCCGAGCGGGGCCTGGTTCTCGATTTCGACATGACCCACTGCGGTGACGACATCTGCCTGCTAATGGTCCATCGTAATGGGAGCGACAACCCCGACATCCACAACTTCGCCTGGGGCGTCTTCGAGGCGGCAACGGCGATCGCCCAGGAGGAAGGCCTGTACGGGGCGGGGCAGGACCTGCTAAAGGACGCCCCCTCGGGCAACGTACGCGGGGCGGGCCCGGGGGCGGCGGAGATCACCTTCGACGAGACGGCGAAGGATCGGCCGGCCGAGCCGTTCATGGTCTTCACCGCCGACAAGTGCGGGCCGGGCGCCTTCAATTTCCCGCTCTGGACGGTGTTCACCAGCCCGCTGTTCAACGCCGGGCTCATGCTTCCCAAGATGAAACCCGGCTTTCGCTTCACGGTCATCGACATGGAGCACGCCGGCGCTGACCGTATTATCGAGCTCGAGTCGCCCGAGGGTCACATCGATCTGGCCATCCTGCTGCGCGACGAGAACCGGTTCGGCATCAAGGCGATTTACTCACGGCGCTTCTCCGATCAGCAGGTCGCGGCCGTGTCTACCGACCGGCTCCACACGATCGCCGGTGAGTACAAGGGCAAGGACGACCCCGTCTGCATCGTCCGCACCCAGGGGATCTTCCCGGCGCCCGAAGAGGTGGTCAGCCCCTACTTCACGGCGCACTACGTAGCCGGCGACGCGCGTGGCAGCCATCACATGCCGTTCATGCCGGCGCCGATCAACACGGCGATCACCGGCGCCTATTGCCTTCCGCTGGTCGCCTGCATGGCCTACTCGGTGACGAAGGATGGCAAGCTGTCGGAGGGTGTGGACGTCTTCGATAACCCGGTCTGGGACTCGACCCGGCTCAAGGCGCAGCAGAAGGGTGAAGAGATGCGCCGCCAGGGTTTCGTCGGGCCGGCGATGCTGCCGATGCAGGAATTGGAGTACAGCGCCTTCCGGTCGACGCTAGCCGAGCTGGAGGAGCAGTTCCGCATCGTCGAGAAGCCGGGCGCGTAAGGTCAGGACCGTGCCATCCCTTCGGGCATCCGGACGGCGATGACTGTGCCACGCGCCGTGACTTCCCCCTCGGCGGACACCGTCGCCGCGACGACGACTTTGCGCTCCGTCGCCTCCTCCACCCGTCCGCGGATCTCCAGCTCGGGACCCAGCGGGGTGGGGCGCAGGTAGTCGACCCGCAGTGAGGCGGTGACGAAGCGCGGTAACGGCGCCGCTGGAGCGGGCTCCCTATCGGGCTGCCAACCGGCGGTGCGTGCCGCGACCGCGGCCGCGGTGCCCGTACCGTGGCAATCGATCAGCGAAGCGATCAGCCCGCCGTAGACGTATCCGGGGATCGCAGTGTGATAGGGCCGCGGCGTGAACCGCGCCACCGTTTCCTCGCCGTCCCAATGGCTCTTGAGCTGGTGTCCCTGCTCGTTCAGCCGACCGCAGCCGTAGCAGTGGGCGACGTCGTCCGGGTAGTAGTCCTGGAAGTCGTGTGGGGTATGTTTGGCCATAACGCCTAATCTAGGTTGAGGTGGCCTAGGTGGGGATAGCACGTCCCACTCAAGTTCGGCAGCTTCGTCCTCGTCTTCCTGGCCGTCTATATGACGCGGGAAGCCTGGGCGCGCTGGCGGCGCTGCTCGTTCTCGGCGGTACCAGGCGTCCCGAGCCGCCTAGTCGATTGGAAGCTTGATGTTGAACGCGCTCCCCAACTCCGATCTTCCCTCTGGACAAACGGCCTGCCACCCTGTTCAGTTGTGAGTCCGAGTTGTGTCGCCCCGATGACATGAGAGGACCGCTGGGATGATAGAACGATCGAGAGCCTGGATCGCCTTCACTCTTCTGCTCGCCGCCTGTGGACCGGCGCGTGACACCAGCGAGACGGCGGCGCTGGCGCCGTCGCTGGGGCTCACCGAGATGGTGCTGTTATGGAGGACGGACGGGTTCGACCGCGGCGACACGGTCTACGTGAACCTGTCCGAGATCTCGGAGGACGGCGCGGTCTCGTACTACGAGAACGGCGATCCAGCGGGGACGCTGCGTCTCGAGACGCTGGGGCGCACCGATCCGGGCATCATGATCATCAACGCCAGCCGGCTCATGGTGCGCCGCTGCCGCTCCACCGGGTGCTCGGAGGTCGGCTACGTGGTCCACGGCCAGGCAGTAGAGGTGCGTGACCCGGCGGGCGGCTGGTATCGCATGATGACCGGTGGCGAGCCGCTCGGCTACCTCTATGGCCAGTATCTGCGGCACCCGCTCATCTACCACAGGAACGAACTGGTAGTACTCGGCGATCGGACCGCCGAGTACTTCGAGCGCGAGCTCGCGGGTCTGACCCTGGCGGATGGCCGGCCCGTTTTCAGTGGACACGACGTTCTGATGCGTGACGACCTGCTGAGCTTCGAGTTCTACACGCCGTCCCGGGAGGCGCAGCCCGAGATCTGCAATGCGATGCGTGATATCGCCTTATTCGTCCAACGGCTCATGGCTGCGGAGCCGCGGGAGGTGTTTCCCGCCTTCTTCGCGGGCGTCTATTATGGAACGAACGACGATGTGATGTTGGCCGGCATGGCCGACGAGGATAACATCTTCTGCGAGACGCCTCCTCGCCGCCGCTAACTACCAGAAGCCCGGTAGCAGGCGATAGCGCACGCGGCGCGTGTAATCGGTGTAACCGTCCAGCTCCGCCCCCAGGGCGCTGTCCTCCAGCCAGGTCCGCAATACGAAGAGCGAGGCGATGATCGCCGCCGGGATG
>JASFTI010000136.1:0-8506 GCA_050053635.1 Gemmatimonadales bacterium | reverse complement strand
CGGGCGCTTTTCCAGCCTGACAAAGACCGGCGGCCGCGAGGGCGATCCGGAAGCGGTTCGCAAGGTGGAGAAGGCGTTGGATATCCTCCGCACTATCGCGGCGGGCGACGACGATGCCTTCTATCTCAAAGTGAAGCCGGGCACCCGGCTGCGCGATGCGCTGGCCGGTCGCTGGGCCGAGGTGGGCCGTGGCTTCGCCGCCGCTCGTCTGGCCGGCATGGCGAGGGCGGGCAATCTGAACTCGAAGAACGAGGACGAGCTGCTGGCCCCCTTAGGCTTCGAGCGCTGGAGCCAGGCGGAGCGCCAGCTGGCGCCGCCACTAGTGGTCGAGCTGGAGGGTACCGACCTGCACGCCGGCGACCTGGCCGAGTTCCTCGACGGGAACGTTAAGATTGTCCTGGTGGTCACCGGTGAAGCGGCGGCCGCTCCGTTGGTTCGCTTGATCACGCCGTCGACCTTCGTGCTGCAGACCGCCAGCGAGGCAGGTCTCGATCGATTCGCAGCGTCGGAGGGCCCGGCCGTGGCAGCGCTCATGCCGGGGTCGGCAGCTCAGTTCATCCACGACCCCGCAGCTGGATCGCTCCCGGCCGAACGCATCGAGCTGATCAGCCTCCCCGAGGGTAAGCCCAAGAAGGCCGTAGGTGGGATAAGTGTCCGCCAGCAGCTGGACGAGCTCGAGCAGCTGAAGGCGCTGGCTAGCGACGCACCTGCCGAAGCGGCCGAGGCCGAGGCCGCGGTAGCCCCCGCCGGCCCGGTGGCGAGCAAAGTGGACAAGCTGGCGGCCTGGCTGTTGAGCCAGGCCGACCTGAGCGATAACGGATAGACGGATGGACTTAGCGTTGATCGCGACGTCGGTGGCGATTCTCGGAGGTGTGGCTCTCACCTTCGCCATCCTGATCGCCTTGGCCAACAAGAAGCTCAAGGTGTGGGAGGATCCGCGCATCGACGCCGTCTCCGACATGTTGCCGGGCTCCAACTGCGGCGCCTGCGGGTCGGCCGGCTGCCGCGCGTTCGCCGAGGAGCTGGTCGATGGCAAGGTAAAGCCGGCGTCGTGTACGCAGTTGGGCGACGAGGACATCGTCGACATCGCGGAGTACCTGGGTGTCGAAGCGGGAGAGGCGGTGAAACGGGTCGCCCGGTTGCTGTGCGCCGGCGGCTCGCACGTGTCGTTGCGGCGCGCCGAATACATCGGCCTCGAGACCTGCGGGGCCGCTGCCGCGGTCGGGTCCGGTGGCAAGGGCTGCGCCTGGTCGTGTCTCGGGCTCGCCGACTGCGAGCGTGTCTGCGACTACGACGCGATCTACATGAATCACTACGGGCTACCGGTCGTCATCCCCGACCGTTGTACGGCCTGTGGTGACTGCGTTGAAGCGTGCCCGAGGGACCTGTTCGAGATTATGCCGGTCACCCATAAGCTGATCGTGCAGTGCAAGAGCCTGCTCGAAGGAGATGAGGCCGAAGAGATCTGCAAGGTGGCCTGCAACGGTTGCGGCCTTTGCGCGACCGACGCGGCGCCGGGGTTGATCGAGATCAAGGACGGCCTCGCGGTGATCGACTACAGCAAGAACGAGCTCGCGGACCCGAAAGCCACCGAGCGGTGCCCGACGAATGCGATCGTCTGGGTCGAAGGCCAACAGTTCGCAGATATGCCCCAACCAATACGGAGTGAAGTCGCATGATCCGAAAGAAAGACAAAGCCATGCCGGCCACGCCGAGGTATCCCGGAGTACGCACCGCCGTCGACGGCAGCGAAGCCGCCGTGGCGATGGAGACCGGGGCGAGCGAGGGCGCTGGCGCCTACCCGATCACGCCGTCGACCCAGATGGGCGAGGGTTGGGCCGCCGCCGTCGCAGCCGGCAAGCTGAACGTCAACGGTCGGAAGCTGATCTTCTTCGAGCCCGAGGGCGAGCACGCCGCCGCCGCGGTTACGGCGGGCATGAGCATGACGGGCCTGCGCGCCACCAACTTCTCGAGTGGCCAGGGCATCGCCTACATGCACGAGTCGCTCTACGCCGCTGTGGGCAAACGGCTGACCTACGTGCTGAACATCGCCTGTCGGGCCATGACCAAGCACGCGCTCAACGTCCACGCCGGGCACGACGACTACCATGCGATCGACGATACCGGCTTCTTCCTGGTATTTGCCAAGAACGTCCAGGAGGTTGCCGACCTCAACCTGATAGCGCATCGCATCGCCGAGCTCTCACTCAACCCGGGCGCCTGCGCTCAGGATGGATTCCTGACCAGCCACGTCATCGAATCGACCATGTTGCCGGAGCCCGAGCTGATTAAGGAGTACCTGGGCGACCCGTCCGACATCATCGAATCGGTTACACCGGCGCAGAAAATGGTGTTCGGCGAAACGCGTCGTCGTATTCCCGAGGTGTTCGACCTCGATTATCCCGCGATGATCGGCGTGGTGCAGAATCAGGACAGCTACGCTCAGGGCGTCGCCGCGCAGCGGCCCTTCTTCTTCGATCATGTCCAGGCCCTCACCGACAGGGCGATGGAGGAATATTTTCAGCTGACCGGCCGGCGCTACGCCCGCGCGATGGGATACCGTTTGGATGATGCCGAATACGTGCTCCTCGGACAGGGCTCGGTGGTCTGGAACGCCGAAGCCGTCGTCGACTACCTACGCGAGACGCGGGGCATCAAGGTCGGCGTCCTCAACCTGACCATGTTCCGTCCGTTCCCGGCGGATCTGATCACCAAGATGCTGCGGGGCAAGAAGGGCGTCGCCGTACTCGAGCGCACGGACCAACCGTTGGCCGTCGACCTGCCGATTCTCAGGGAGGTGCGGGCCGCCATGGGCCGGGCGATCGAGAACGGCCGGGCGAAGAACGGCGTGCTGCCGCATCCGGGCCTCCCCGCCATCAAACCCGACGAGGTGCCCGAGTTCTACTCCGGCGTCTTCGGCATGGGGAGCCGTGACCTGCAGCCCGGCGACATCATCGCCGCGGTTGATAACATGATCCCCGGCGGCAAGGGGAGGCGGCTCTTCTACCTCGGTATCGATTTCATCCGCAAGGGCACGCGGCTGCCGAAGCTCCAGATCTGGCAGGAGCGGCTGCTCGAATCGTACCCCGATATCTCGCACCTGGCGCTCGATCCGGCGGGTGACATCAACCTGCTGCCCGAGGGCTCGATCTCCATCCGCATCCACTCGATCGGTGGCTGGGGCGCCATCACGACGGGCAAGAACCTGGCGATGACGGCGTTCGAGTTACTCGGCTGGCACATCAAGGCGAACCCGAAATACGGGTCGGAGAAGAAAGGCCAGCCCACGACCTTCTACGGCACGCTGGCAGAAGAGCCCATCAGGCTCAATGCCGAGCTCAAGCACGTCAACGTAGTCCTGTCACCGGATCCCAACGTCTTCCGCCACTCGAATCCGCTGGCCGGGCTCGAGGAGGGTGGCGTGTTCGTCATCCAGAGCGATCTCGAGCCGGGTGAATTGTGGGAGACGTTTCCGGCTGCCGCGCGGCGCGAGATCAAAGAGCGAAAGCTCGGGGTTTTCTCCGTCGATGCTTTCAAGATCGCCAGCGAGGAGGCCTCCGACC
The DNA here is from genome assembly GCA_050053635.1 of Gemmatimonadales bacterium. Lineage (GTDB taxonomy): Bacteria > Gemmatimonadota > Gemmatimonadetes > Palauibacterales > KS3-K002. Next base: position 4,943 of record JASFTI010000136.1, on the reverse strand, counting down.
CCGAGCTCCGCTACCGCATGCAGGGCGCGGCATTCATGGGCGCCTTCTTCAAGGTCGCGCCGCTGATGGAGCGCGAGGGGCTCAGCGAAGAAAAACTGTTCGACGGCATCAGGGCCCAGCTCAACAAGAAGTTCGGCCACCTGGGTGAGCGCGTCGTCGAGGACAACCTGCGGGTGATCCGGCGCGGCTTCGACGAGGCTAGCGAGCTGGATCACGCGAAGCTCGAGGTCGAGGGTGATGAGGCGGCGCGCACGCCGCAGATGCCCGCGGTACTCGACGGTAGCGGCTGGCGCGACGGCTTCGGAAACCCGGGCCGCTTCTGGGAGCAGGTCGCCTATCTGTACAAATCCGGCGATGAGCCGATCGCCGACCCGTTCGCCGCACTCAGCGCTATTCCGGCGGCCACCAGCACGATCCGCGACATGACCGATGTGCGCTTCGAGGTCCCGGAGTTCGTCGCGGAGAAGTGTACGGGATGCGCCCAGTGCTGGACGGTGTGTCCGGACATGGCGATACCGGGTTTGGTGAACAGCGTCGAGCAGTTGATCGAGGCGGCGATCGCTTCCGCCTCCAACGGCCGTTCGCTGGACCGCATGCGGCAGATCGTCAAGCCGCTGGCCAACGAGTCTCGCAAGATCATGAAGGGCGTCCCATTCCATGAGTTCGGCGACGTCCTCTCGCAGGCTTACAAGAACGTCGTCGACAAACTGGGCTGGGATGCCGAGCGACAGAAGGCGCTGGATGAGGAGTTCACTCCGGTCTACCTGGCGCTGTCGGAGTTCCCGATCGCCAAGACGGCGCCCTTCTTCGATGTACCGGAATCGCAGGAGAAGGGAAGCGGCGGCCTCCTCTCGATCACCGTGAACCCACAGGCCTGCAAAGGGTGCAACCTCTGCGTCGAGGTCTGTCCCGACGAGGCGTTGATTACCGTGAAGCAGGACGAGGAGGTGGTGGAGAAGCTGCGGCGCAACTGGAAGCTGTGGGAGTGGCTCCCGGATACCGACGACCGCTACATCAACATCGCCAACCTCGAGGAAGGGATCGGCGTACTCCCGTCGCTGTTGCTCAAGAAGGAGAACTACCGCTCGATGTACGGCGGCGACGGCTCCTGCATGGGCTGCGGTGAGAAGACGGGCATCCACCTGGTGCTGTCGGCGGTGAATGCCGTCGTCCAACCGCGGGTCAAGAAACACGTCGCGAAGTTGGAGGACCTGATCGCCCAACTCGATGCGAAGGCGCGCGAGCTGCTCGCCTCTGATGCGGACCTCGACATCGTGGGCGGTGAAGGGGGCGAGGAAGTCGATATCCCGCTCGAGGGCTCCAAGAAGGCGGCGGTAGAGAGGATCGCGAGCATGATCCGCGACCTGAAGGACCTCCACTGGCGCTACACGGAAGGCCCCAGCGGTCGAGGCCGCTCGGTTACGGCTTTCGCCAACGCTACCGGCTGCTCGTCGGTTTGGGGGAGCACGTATCCCTACAACCCCTACCCGTTCCCCTGGACCAACCACCTCTTCCAGGATGCGCCCTCGATCGCTATAGGCATCTTCGAAGGTCACATGCGGAAGATGGCGAACGGGTTCGTCGCGATCCGTCGCGCAGAGCTCGAGCTTGCCGGCGAGTACGAGCCGGACGAGCACGACCCGTTCTTTGCCAAGTTCGATTGGCGACAGTTCAGCGACGAAGAGTTCAACCTCTGTCCGCCGATCTTCGCGGTGGGCGGCGACGGAGCGATGCTCGACATCGGCTTCCAGAACGCTTCGCGGCTCATGGCCTCGGGCAAGCCGATCCGCATCATCGTTCTCGACACCCAGGTCTACTCGAACACGGGTGGCCAGGCCTGCACCAGCGGGTTTACCGGGCAGGTTTCCGATATGGCCGCCTTCGGGAAGGATCAGCACGGCAAGGAAGAGGTCCGCAAAGAGATGGCGCTCATCGCCATGGCGCATCGCGGGACCTACGTGCTCCAGTCCTCCCAGGCGTCTCCAGCGCATCTGCTGGGCGGCGTGATCAAGGGGCTACAGGGCCGGAACCCGGCGGTGTTCATCCTGCACTGTCCCTGCCCGCCCGAGCACGGGCTGGGCGACGACCAGGCGACGCAGGCCGCGCGGTTGTCGCTGGAAAGCCGGGCCTACCCGTTCCTGCTCTATGACCCGGACGGCGGCGACACTATGGCCGAGCGCCTCGACCTGGAAGGCAACCCATCGGTCGACGACAGGTGGCCGGAGTACGAGCTCAAGTACCTGGACGACGAAGGCGCGGAGCAGATCATGGAGCTGCCGCTGACGATCGCCGACTGGGCGGCCACCGAGGCGCGCTTCAAGAAACACTTCAAGAAGCTGCCGGCCGACGTCGACGAGGAACAGCTGGTCCCGTTCGCCGAGTACCTCGATATCGCGCCGGAAGAGCGGAACGGACAGCGGCCTTACATATACGCGATCGACGCAGAGAAACACCTCAATCGGCTGTCGGTATCCGACGAGATCGTCGAGCTCGCCGAGGATCGCCTGTCGCTGTGGGAGCAGTTGCGGGAGATGGCCGGGCTCAAGGCGACTGACGAAGCGCGCCTGATCGTGGAAGGCGAGCTCGAGGAAGAGTTCGAGAAGAAGGTCGCGACACTTCGTGCCGAGTACGAGGCGAAGCTGGCCGACCTCAAGACCAAGTACCCGCAGGTCGTGGCGCGGCGCCTCGCCGAAGGGTTGCTGCGGGCCGGCGACGGCACGATGACCGTGGCCGATCTCCTGACACGCGCCGAATCGACGCCCGGCCTGCAGCCGCTGACGATGGACGTCTCCGGAGTCGAGTTCGGCAGCGCAGCTGACGGTGACTCGGGGGTGGCGGTGGCGGAGCCGGCGACGGCGACGGCTGCCGCGCCGGCCGAGGCGCCGGCCGTTGAGGAGGAGGAAGAAGAAGGGTTGGTGATGGAGCCGTACATCGAGACGGCCCGCTGCACCACCTGCAACGAGTGCACCAATCTGAACAAGAAGATGTTCGCCTACAACGACAAGAAGCAGGCGTACATCAAAGACCCGAAGGCCGGCACGTTTAGAGAGCTGGTAACGGCCGCCGAGCGTTGTCCGGTGAGGATCATTCATCCGGGGACACCGCTGAACCCGAAGGAAAAAGATCTCGATAAGTGGCTCAAACGCGCTGAGCCGTTTAATTGACGGGCCCGGCTCCGAGAGGGGCAACAAGTAGGCAGTAGGCGGTAGGCCGAAGAGCGTCCGCAGGGAGGCTACCGCCGACTGCTCACTGCGTACTTCTCACTGCTCACTGCTCACTGATCACCGAGAATAGATGTCCGCCCGACGAAAAGGGACGTTCAGACACGGCGTACACCCGCCCGAGCTCAAGGAGCTGACCGAGAAGGAGAAGATCCGCCGGATGCCGTTCCCCGACGAGGTCGTCCTTCCGCTCAGCCAGCACACCGGTGCACCGGCGAAGCCCATCGTATCAGAGGGTGACCGTGTCGAGCGCGGAGACAAGGTGGGGGCCGCCGACGGCTTCATCTCTTCGCCCGTGCACGCCTCCGCCAGCGGCACAGTCGCCGGCATCGACCTCTGGCCACACCCCGACGGCACGTACAAGCCGGCGGTCCGCATCGCCGTCGATCGGTACTCGGCGCAGGCGCCACGCCCACGCATCGTGCCCCATTGGGAAGGGCTCTCCCCCAAAGAGGTCGTACAGGCCGTGCAGGACGCGGGCGTAGTGGGGCTGGGCGGCGCGGCGTTCCCCACACACGTCAAGCTGTCGCCACCGCCCGACGTCGAGCTCGACGCGATCATCATCAACGGCTGCGAGTGCGAGCCGTATCTGACGACCGATCACCACATCATGGCCGAGTATCCGGAACGGGTACACCTGGGTATCCGCATCATGATGCATACGCTCGGTGTCGAGCGGGTGATGATCGGGATCGAGAAGAACAAGCCGGATGCCATTGAAGCGATCCGGGCGACGCTGCCTGCCGATCTCAATGTTACGGTGCATCCGCTGACGGTGAAGTATCCGCAGGGCGCCGAGAAGATGCTGATCAAGGCGCTGCTCGGCCGCGAAGTGCCGTCAGGCAAGCTGCCGCTGCATGTCGGGGTAGTCGTTCAGAACGTCGGTTCCTGTGCGGCGATCGCCGAGGTGTTCGACACCGGGCTTCCGTTGATCGAGCGGATTGTGACGGTGACCGGTTTGGGCGTGAAGAGGCCGAGCAACCTGATCGTTCCTGTGGGGACGAAGGTCGGAGATCTGATCGGCGCCTGCGGCGGCCTTACCGAAGATGCCCACGAGATCGTCTTCGGTGGTCCCATGATGGGTGCGCCGCAGGCGAGCCTCGAGACACCGATCCTCAAGGGTGTAACCGGTATCATCGCGCTCGCCGCGCACGAGACGAAGTCGAAGCAATCATACAACTGCATCCGCTGCGGGCACTGCCTCGATGCGTGTCCGGTGTTCCTCAATCCGCAGCTGCTGGGGATGATGGCCAGAGCAGATCGCTACGAGGAGATGGAGGAACACCACATTTGGGACTGCATGCTCTGCGGATGCTGCTCGTATGTCTGTCCGTCGAACATCCCGCTGTCACAGCTTTTCCAGGTCTCGCGGACGGCGCTGCGGCGACTGAAGGAGAGGACGGCGGCGTGAATGCGCCGCGCCTGCTCGTCACCGCTTCGCCCCACCTGAAAGGGCCGGGTAGCACACCGAAGATCATGTGGAACGTAGTGGGGAGCCTCGTTCCCGTGGTCATCGCCGCCGGTTACTTCTTCGGGTTTGGAGCGCTGCTGGTGATCGCCGCGGCGAGCCTGGGCGCGACGCTCACCGAAATTGCTTTCGGGTCCAAGGGATCGCTGAGCGACGGATCGGCTGCGATCACCGGGCTGCTGCTCGGCCTCACCCTGCCCCCGGGGTTCCCGCTCTGGATGTCGTTCCTGGGTGGTGTCGTCGCTATCGCGTTC
>JASFTI010000135.1:0-8521 GCA_050053635.1 Gemmatimonadales bacterium | reverse complement strand
GGACTCGTGCTCTATCGATTCACCACTCCCGTCCCGCGCCATTCGCCGCCCGCTTGGGGGGCGGCATTAGTTGTTACTACCAACTATATCCGTCCTTCCAGCCCCTGTCAACCCCCTGCGCCGCCCAACCCCCTTGGCGCCTTCCGACATAGCGAGAGGGGGCCCCTCGTGGCTCCCGACTCGCCGTCACGGCCCGCGCCGTCGATCATCGACCCGGCATCTCCAGCGGTTTTTGGGCGGCGACGAACTCGAGCTCGGCCTGTTCCACCTGACCCCTGAACGCGGCCACATCTTCGGCGAAGGCGCGGTTGAAGTCGGCGATGATCGTCTGGAGCTGAGCCTCGACCACCGCCAGGTAGGTATCCTGAGCGGGCGTCGGTGCATCCCAGGACGAACTCAGCGAGCCGCGGACATAGCGGAGCCGCCCATACACATCCGTCGTATAGACGATGCCCTTGGTCGTCCCCGGCGGCGTCCACAACCGCTCCTCCAACTCTGTCAGCGTCTTCTCGAGATCCTCGCCGGCCCCCACTAGTTCCTCGAGGGCATCGTCATCATCATCGCCCTCATCTTCGTCTTCGGCCTCGTCCTCGTCCTCATCGCCCTCCTCGTCCCTGTCCTCGGCGGCTTTCGCCCGTTCGAGGACGTCATCGATCTCTGAACGGGTGTCGGCGATTCGCTCGACCGCCTCGGCGATCGCTTCCTGCATGGCGCCGACGTGCATGACGATGTCGAATTTCGCCTGGCGATCGGCCCATGGTATGTCGTAGCGCGGGTCGGGCAGCACCGTAACCGAGCCGCTCGCCTCATGATCACCGTACTTCACCGTCACGCCATAGGTGCCGGGCAGCACATCCGGGCCGCCGCCGCCGAAGAAGAACGACTCTTCACCGGCGCCGGGTCGCTCGAAGCCATCGCGCTCGAGGTTCCAGGCGACGCGGTTCACGCCCAGCCTAGCCGGGCGCTCGAAGCTGCGGATCAGCTCGCCGTCCACATCGCTGATCTCGACAGTCACTTGCGGCTCGCCCCCCGGGCGCCCCTCGGCCTCCTCTTCCTCGGCCTCCGCATCACGCGACGCGGCTCGGCGCTCGCGTTCGATCTCCTCGTTGGGATGTGGCAGGCCATCGATGTTCAGCGAGAAGGTGATCAGTGCGCCGTACGGCCGGTTCTCGCCGCGGAACTCGCCGGCGCCCGGGAAGCGCGAGGCACCGGTCTGCTTGACCATGTACTGCTGGGCGTCGGGTATCTCGAACAGGTGGATCGGCTCGGCCAGCGTCGCCGCCGAGAGCGTTCGCAGCGGACGAATGTCGTCCAGGATGTACGCCGCACGGCCGTGCGTCCCGATTACCAGATCGTGCTCGCGCGGGTGAACGATCAGCGCCATCGACGAAGCCGTCGGCAACCCGTGCTCCCACTTCATCCAGCCCTCACCTCCGTTCAGACTGACGTACAGCCCGAACTCGGTGCCCAGGAACAAGAGATCTTCCTTGACCGGGTCCTGCTCGACCACCAGCGCGTAGCCCCAGATGTCATCAGTCACCAGGCTGCGCCAGCGCCGGCCGTACTCGCTCACCGCGAAGGCGTACGGTGTGAAGTCGCCGCGCCGGTGATTGTCGAACACCACATACGCCGTCCCCGCGTCGTACTTCGACGGCTCGATGTGCGGCACCCAGGTATTGGCCGGGACACCACGCGCCCGCTCTTCCAGGCTCGTCCAACTCGCGCCGCCGTCCTGGGTGACGTGCACACGCCCGTCGTCGGTGCCGACCCAGATCACGCCCTGCTGCACCGGGCTGGGTGCGATGGTCATGATCGTGGTGAAGTTCTCGGCGCCGGTCACATCGTAGGTCAGGCCGCCGCTCTCCCTCTGCTTCTGCCATTCGGGATTGTTCGTCGTCAGGTCGGGGCTGATGATCTCCCACGAGTCGCCCCGGTCGGTCGACTTATGAACGAACTGGCTGCCGTAGTAGATCGTGTTGGCGTCGAAGGGATCCTGAGCGATCCCCGCATTCCAGTTGAAGCGCAAGTCGAAGGGCTCGGGGCTATCAGGCCGGATGTCCTTTCGCTCACCGGTCCGCAGGTCCCAGCGGATGATGAAGCCTTCCTGGCTCATAGCGTACCCGACCAGCGGGTCCTCGGGATGCGCCAGCGTGGCGAAACCGTCGCCGAACGCGACTTCCTCCCAATGGTGATTGCGGATCCCGCCGTTCTCCCAGACGTAGGCGGGCCCGCGCCACGAGCCGTTGTCCTGCAGGCCACCGTAGACGTTGTACGGCGTCGCCATGTCGACGTTGATGTGGTAGAACTGGGCCAGCGGTAACTGCGTGACGAAACGCCAGGTCTGCCCGTGGTCGACGCTCACGTACACACCGCCGTCGTTACCTTCGTAGATATGCGTCGGATCGTTCGGGTCGATCCACATGGCGTGGTGATCGGGGTGCGCGGAGCCCCAGCCCACCAGCGTCTCGAAGCTCCGACCACCATCATCGGAGACGGTGACCTGCGAATGGAGACTGTAGACCCGACTCGCGTCCTGGGGATCGACCCGCAGGTCGAAGTAATAGAACGGCCGGTTCCCGATGTTCCCCTCGGAGTCCAGTTTCTGCCAGGTGAACCCGCCGTCCCCCGACTTGTAGAGTGCGTTCTCTTTCGCCTCGATCAGCGCGTACACGATGTTCGGATCGGACGGCGCGATCGCCAGACCGATGCGACCCAGGTCGCCGGCGGGCAGCCCGTCGGCCTCCGTAAGCCGCTTCCAGTTGCGACCGCCGTCCACCGTCAGGTAGAGACCCGAGCCGGGACCACCAGACTTGAAGAACCACGGCCAGCGCTGGTACTCCCACATCGCGACGATCAGCTTGTTCGGGTTCGTCGGATCCATCTCCATGTCGCCGACGCCCGTGTTCTCGTTCACATAGAGGATCTTCTGCCAGCTGGCTCCCCCGTCCTCGGTCTTGAACACGCCGCGCTCCGGGTTCGGCTTCCACATCGAGCCCATCGCGCCCACGTAGGCGACGTCGGGATCGCTCGGGTGCAGCGCGATCCGATGGATGCGCTCGGTGTTCTCGAGACCCAGGTGCGTCCAGCTGCGGCCGGCGTCCATCGACTTGGACACACCGTAGCCCGTGCCCGACACACTGTTCCGTGGGTTACCCTCGCCGGTACCGACCCAGACGATGTCGGGGCTGGCCTGGAAGACCTCGATCGAGCCGACGGCATGGACCGGCTGTTCGTCGAAGATCGGCTCGAAGGTGAGACCCCCGTTCGTCGACTTCCACACGCCACCGGCGGTGGCGGCCACGTATACGATGTCGGGGTTCGAGACGAGCGCCTCGATGTCGGCGACCCGGCCGCTCATCCCGGCGGGCCCTATGGAACGGGCCTCCATCCCGGCCAGCAGCTCGGGATCGACCTGTGCGTGAAGGGGCGTAGCCAGAGCGGCGACGGCCAACACGGCGGCCACGCCTCCGAGGATCGTGCGACGGAGCATGGTGTCCCTCCAGCGTTGGAAAGCAAAGGCAAGTGGTTGGGCAGATAGACAAACTAGGGGCCTGGGGGTGACTCGGCCAGCGCTAACCCCCTCCCCCGACACCGAGGACCGAAAGGACCTTCACGACCGCCCCTGCGGCCACGACCAGGATGGCCAACAGGAGGACCCCGTTCCACACCATCCCCTTGCGACCGTGACTCACCTCTCCACCGAGATAGCTCTTCCTGTTCTGCAGCACGAAGAAGCAGACGTAGGCCACCGGCATCATCAGCAGGTTGAAGGACGAGACGATCACGGGGAGCCAAAACGGCATCTGGTAGAAGGCTCCTACAATCCCGATGTTGGCCAGCATGGTGCTGCCCCGGTAGGCCCAGCCGTGCAACTCGAAATCGAACATCTCACTCAGCACGAACCCGCAGATCAACATCTCGATGACCAGCGTCGTGAAGCACATGCTCAACACGCCGAATGAGAAGATCAGCCGACCGACGGTTAGGCCGACGAGCGGCTCGAGGGCGTGGGCCACATCCACCGCCCCCTCCACCCTGATACCCTGGGCGAGTAGCGTGTTGGCGCAGGCCATGGTGACGAAACTCGTGGCCAGAACGAACGGCAGGAACATCGACGTGCCCAGGTCGAAGTTCTTCAAGCCGCGATGCTCTCTTCTCCACCCGCGAGCCAGCAGCGTGTACGGGTACAGGAACGTCATGTTGACGCCCACGGCCGCCCCCAACTGGCCCAACACGATGGTGACGCCCTCGCGGCTGCGAGGGATGTGAAAGAAGAAATAGCCCTTGAACATCTCCGACCAGTCGATGCCGGTCTTGAGCACGACCAGCATGAAGGAAACGACCATCAGCAACAGCAAGTACTTGAGCGTACGCTCGAACCCGCGGACCGCCTTGCGGCTGCCGCGGCCATAGCTCCAGCACATGGCCGTGCCGAGTACGAGCAGAACCAGGGCCACGGCTCCAGTCGGTGCGCTCAGCCCGAAGACGTCGAGTATGTCCTTGGAGACGGCGGTCCCGAGCGAGTACTGGGGTAGCTGCCACACAACCGAGGCCAGCAAGACGTTGAAACCCCAGAGCAGCGCTAATGATGGATGGAGCTTCTTCCAGAACACATCGTAGGGCCGAGCACGCGTGACGAGCAGCTGGTGGCCGATGGCCGCGAACATCACCACGCCCAGGAACATGGCCACGGGCTGAACCCAGAGAAGCTTGTACCCGAAGACGGACCCGGCGAAGATGGCAGAGCCGGCCGACCCTGCACCCAGCGTGAGGGCACTCTGCACCCAGCCTGGCCCAGAGAGTCCCCAATAGCCGCGCCAGCGCTGCCAGAAGCGGGGACGCGCATTGATCTCTCGGAGAAGCTCGACCTCACGCTCCAGAGCTTCTGGATCGCGCGCTTCGACGAAGGGCAGACCGCGACGCAGCTCGTCGTTCTGTAAGGCGGGCACCGGCCGGGTCACCTGCTTACCGTTTCCCCCCACAACCGGAGATCGTCAAACGACCCGGTGTCGTCGAACGAGCCGACGCCGACCAGCCCGTCACGGAACGCAAGGCCAGATGCCGTGACAATCGGCGTCTCCATGTCGTCGAGGAAGGCCTGCACTTCGCCCGTTCCGGCATCGAAGCTCAGCTTGAACTGATGCCAATCCGTGTCGGTCAAGCGGAAGACAGATGCGCCGGCCAGCTCGCGATTGACCTTGATGCGGTCGGCGCCATCCACCAGCCCGATGATGTTGTGGACCTCGTCGCTGGATGCCGAAAAGTGGACGTAGTAGAAATGGGTGGGATCTCGGTAGTGAAAGAACAGACACATGTCCCGGTTCGGATTGCCCGGGTCCGCGTGTGACTTCAGTCGGCCGCTGAAGACAAACGAGCTCACCGGATGGTTCGACAGGAGCGACCACGAGGTCGGAGCCCGGACTTCTCCCGGTTCGCCAGGCGCGACGAGCTGGTAGACCATCGAGCCGTCTTCCCCAACGATTCGCCAGTTCTCTGCGAGATTGGGCTGCCAGCCTTCCGCCTGGCCATCCTCGAAGTCATAGCTCGCCAAAAAAGGCAATCCGTTCGTGCCTCGGCCTTCGCAGCCGGCAAGACCGCCGAGAACGAACATAACACCAAGCACTTTCGGTAACGCGCCGTTTACCATCATACCGCCGTCCCATCCGTGTAGCCCGGCTGCATCCAGGCCAGCCGCGTGCTGTTGAAGAAAGGTTCTAGAACGCCTCCGATCCTCTCGATCTCTTGAGGACTCAATCGCTCGAAACCCGTCAGCAACTCGATGTTCTGACTCAAGACGTCGCGGCTGTCCGTGCCGATCACCGCGGCAGTCACGTGCTCGAGACTCAACGCGTACCGTATCAGCTCAGCAGCTGTCACGGTCTCGACCGTCTCGCGCGGCCGAATGACCTTCATCGCCAGGACGCCCATACCTTTGTTCGCCGCCTCCGGAATCGCCCGGCCTTCGCGATCCGACGCGCCCTGTCCATAGTGGTTTAGGGCAACGAGCATGGTGTCGAAGTCATACCGCCGGGCCATCTCCGCCAGTGCCTCCGCCGAACTGTGTCCGGAGTACCCGATGAACCGGGTCACTCCTTCATCTTTGAGTTGCTGCAGCGCTCTCAGCACTCCGTTCTCGGCGCCGATTACATCTACGTCATCGAGCGACTGAACGTTGTGAATCTGGTAGAGATCTAGATGGTCGGTCTGGAGGCGCTGCAGGCTCTCCTCCAGATGCCGCATGGCGCCATCATAGGTTCGCTCGCCCACTTTGCTCGCTAGGAACACTTCATCGCGGCGGTCCTTTATAAGGAGACCGTAGCGCTCTTCGCTGACCACATCGCCGTACACATAGTCATGAGCGGTATCCCAGTAGTACAGTCCGCTGTCGACGGCGAGCTCGAGGATCGCGGCACTCTCTTCCGGATCGGTGACCGCGCAGAACCGAGATCCCCCACCTATCACGAGCAGGGGAACCGCGACACCGGTCTTCCCCAGAGTGCGCGTGGGCAATCCCTTCGCGTCGTAGCCACCTCTCTTACCAGGCACGTCACTGACGCATGAGAGACTACCGATACCGGCTGCAGCGGCCAGGGACAGGCCGATGAAGTGACGACGGTCGATGGTGTGGTCATCCACGGTCGATCTCCTTGTTGGATCACGCCGGACAGGCAGAGCAGCCTACCGGCCGGGGAAGATCATCCCCACTACTTCGGTGTCGTAATCGGTATACGTCCTGAAAGTGCCTCGCAGCCAGAGCACGACCGTTCCCCCCGACCAGCTGGGAGCGATCGGCCGCAGGTTGTCGGCGGACGAGTTCGCCGTAAGAGCACGCCACTCCCAGGTAGCCCCGCCGTCGTCCGTCCACCCGCGGAAGATCTCGTAATGGCGCCTCCCATCTGCCGAGCTGATGAGCGGCTCTCCGGTCACGGGATCCGCATCGGTCGAGATGAAGACGACGTCGGGGTCGTCGGGATCGAGTGCGATCAGACCGGTGTAATCGTTCTCGCCCGGATAGAGGGCCGTGCCGGCGTGAGCGATCTCGTGCGCATGCCAGCGTCGGCCGTCCCAGCGGGCGTAACCGTAGCGCATGTCGTCGCCGCCGGCCAGACGGTCGGTTCGCACAGCCCCGTCGCCGTGCTGGATGCTGAAGGCGGTGTACGGCCGACCGCGTCGGTCCAGTTCCAGATCAACGGTCCAGGCCACATTCTCGGCATCGCCGGCCCAGACCGGGGTGAGATCGGTCGGCTTCACGGCCGAAGACCGGGTCGTGCTGAGCGGGCCGATGTCGGAGCCGTCGGAGTGCATGAGCCGGGCTTCGCCATCGACGATTCTGATGATCCCGTGCCAGAGCCCGTTGTCGTAGGCACGGGGGTGGTCCTCGGTGGTGATGATGTGGATCTCATCGCGGCCGTTCGAAGCGTATTTCAGGTACGGTCGCGTGCCGTCCATGCCGGTGAACTTCGGATCGTCGACGAAATCTTCACGGGTCCACTCGAGCAGGCGCCCACCATAGTGCCAGGTGGCGCCCTCATCGTCGGAGTACGACCAGTTCGGGTTGTTGCCTATTGTACGGGAGAAATTGAAGATCCGTCCCGTCGCCCCACCGACTCCTGTGAGGCGGTGCAGGTTGGAATACGTCGTCCGAGCGCCCCAATCGAAGGTTCGCTCGGGTTCCCATGCCGTGATGTCACCCGGGCGTTTGCTGATCCGATAGCGACTGACCGAGTCGTTCCCATGCTTTGAGTACACGGCCAGATAACGTCCGTCGGAGAGAGTTAGAAGGGCCGGCACATCATGGTCGTCTGTTTGGAGTCGATCGTGCAGCTCGAACGCGACGCTCTCACCCGTGTCGAAATCATAGGCCGTGACGGTGACGTCGCCGGCTTCCGAACCGCGGGCGGTCGCGCCGGCCACGCTGGCGAAGATGAGGCGACCATCGTCCACGATGGCCCGTTCATCCTGATACCAGCACCAGCCGCCATTGGCTGCGAATACCGTGAACTCGGGGAGCTCGGTCGGGAACGCACCGCGATCGCTACACCCCGCCGCGACTACCCCAGCTGCACCGATCACGATCGCGGTCCGGATGCTAACCCTCATTCTTCCATAAGATCTCGAAGCGGCGCTAGTCGTGCTTCGGCATCCTCGACCAGCGGCCGCAGCTCCGGGTCGCACTCCTGCCAGAGCTCGATGAAGCGGGCGTAGTGCTCTGCCGCTTCCTCGGGCTCGCCCAGGCGCTCATGGATCTGCGCACGACGCAGATGAGCCGGCGCCACGTAGGCAATCTCGTAGGCCTGCAGGTCACCCAACGATGCGAACCAGCTCAGCGCCTCCCGGCTACGGCCGGTCGCATCGAGCAGCTCGCCCATCAGGTAGCGCTCCGCGGCCATCGAGATCACCGGCGAGGAGTAGACCTCTTCGTAGTGACCCCTGAACGCGGCGACGCGATAGACCTTCGGCGCTTCAGCTCATCCAAGAAACTACGCAACTGAGTAACCATGACTCGCTCACGAGTTCGAGC
>JASFTI010000134.1:0-8654 GCA_050053635.1 Gemmatimonadales bacterium | reverse complement strand
TTCGGGAAGCTGGTAGCAGCATTATCCAGGTAGACGAGCTGTTCCATCCTAGGCTCCTCGGTAGGCGAGCGGCTGGGGACTGCGGTTGGGAGGGCAAAAATAGTGCCTGGCCGCCGTTCACAGAAAGGGTCGGCAGATCGTGGCGCGGCCGGACGCTGCTGACGACATCGTCCGGCCGTTTGGCGGGAATCGAACCCACGCTCTGCCGCCAAAGCTGAGCGCAGGGGGCGGATGCTTTCAGGGCAGCGGGACGTATATCGGAATGCTTGTCCTCCCCTGAGAAGATGGATCATGCCCCAACTGGCCGTCGCCGTTGGCACCCCAACAGTACATGTCTCCGCCGGATGTCAGGGCGCAGGCGTGATTCCACCCCGCGGTAATCGTTGCGAAAACGTGGCCCCCGACGACCGCGGTAGGCGTTGGGACAAGACCAGTATTGGTGCCGATGCCCAGCTGCAGGCGGTTGTTTACGCCCCAGCAGTAAGCTTGGCCGCCGCTTGTGAGACCGCACGTGTACGAGTAGGCGGCGACGATCGATACGTAGGTGTGTCCGCCTTCGACGACTTCCGGCGTGTAGAAGGCCTCCGAAACATCCGAGATGATGCCGATGCCCAGCTCGCCGGCCTCATTTGCTCCCCAGCAATAGGCGGACTCGTCGGCCGTGATCCCGCACGTATGGGCAGCGCCGGCGGCCAGGGAGACGAACTCTTGTCCGCCGGAGACAAGCATAGGCACCGTGCTGCAGTCCCAACCGTCACAGGTCTCGAATGACTGCGCCCCGAGCTGGCCGTTCCAGTTCCCGCCCCAGCAGAAGGCGGCGCCGCCGGTCGTGAGCCCACACGTATGAAAATAACCGACGGTAAGAGACACGAAGGCGCGGCCGACCGGGACAAGCACCGGTGTATCACGGTTCGTTGTCGAGCCGTCGCCGAGCTGGCCGGAATCGTTGTTCCCCCAGCAGTAGGCGGCCCCAGTGGCCTTGAGGCCGCACGTGTGGCCGCCGGTACTGGCGGCCAGGGACACGAAGCCGTGTCCGCCGGAGACGGCTGCCGGGTTCTCCCGGTAGTTCGCCGTCGTACCGTCGCCGAGCTGGCCTACATCGTTGTACCCCCAGCAGTAGCCCTGCAGGTCGGGCGTCACACCACACGTGTACCACGCGCCGAGGTTCAGCGATTCGAAGTTCAGTTCGGTGGGTACGAGCCCTGGAAGCCCCCAGCCGCTCGACGGGCGGCCGAGCTGGCCGGCCCAGTTCGAGCCCCAGCAGACCGCCGCGCCGTCGGCGCGCACTGTGCAGGTGTGATCGGCACCGGCCTCCAGCCCGTTTGCCGTCGTGAACGTCGCGAGCAGCTCCTCCTCCAGCGCATCACCCTGCAGATCGAGCAAGCCAGTGGTAACCACAAGAGTGTAGACGGTCGCCTGCTGCAGCGGCGCGGCCGGTGTGAAGCTCGCCCGTAGACCGTCGCCACTCAACTCCAGCGTCCCATCCACCGGCGCACCGTCCAACAGAAGCTGCACGGTCTCCGTGGTCGACGTATTAGCGTCGATCGGCTCGCTGAAGACAACCACGACGGTGACTGAAAGGACTACGTCGGTAGCGCCCTTCGGCGGCACGGTGCGGACGACCCGGGGCCGCTTGCGCGGCGGCACGAGCGTGAAGTACTCGCTGGTGCTGCCGTCGGTGTCGCTGACTAGGAAATCGAGCGTGTCGCCCGGCGCTGCCTCGATCGCGACGGGGTCGAAGCCGCCAGCCACGACGCTGACTGTCTGCGATTGCCCGTTGGCCTCGTTGGTGATGGTCATTTCCTGGGCTCTCGGGAAGGTGCCCGGTGAGGCCGAAACGTAGGTGGCGCTTTGGCTCGCGGCGGCGAGGGACCCGGTTCCTGCCAGCGCGCCGACGGCATTGGAGATCGTGGTTCCCGGGTACGCCGTGACCACGTCCTCCCGCGGGTCGTCCTCGGTCTCTGTCGGGCCCGACCCGTCGCCACAGCTTGTGAGGCCGGCGGCGAGCGCAAACGCCACCAACAGCAGCAAGGTGCCGACCTTGCGCTTGCCCGATGTCCAATCACTTGCCGAAGCCATGAGATCCTCCCAGCTGGCTTGCCAGCAGACTGCCTAATGCGAGGGCACCCGCCACACGATCATTCGACACCGCCAGACAGTTGAAACGCGGCCCAGTAGAACGGGTTCGCGTGGCCCGGTTCACGCAGCATCGCCCGTTGGGCGTCTGCCAGTGACCGAGCCTTCGGCCGACCGTTCTGCAGCCCCGTGTAGAATTTCTCCATCAGCGTCGCGGTGGCCCGGTCGTCGACGGGCCAGAGACTCGCCACCACCGAGCGCGCCCCCGCATAGAGGAAGGCGCGGACCAGGCCTACCCAGTCGTCGCCGGGCGGCACGTCGTGGCGCAGCCCGCTGCCGAGGCCGGTCTCGCAGGCGCTCAGCACCAGCAGATCGGCGCTCAACTGCAGGCCGAACACCTCGTGGGCTTCGAGCCGGCCATCGCTCGTCTCATCCGGGTTGAGTTGGACGTGCGAGAAGAGTGGGTTGCGCGTGTTCAGGACGCCCAACGTCGCCAGATAAAGCACGTCGCGGTCGGGAGCGAGCTCTCTGAACAGGCTTTCCGTCGCGCGCGAACCGATGACGACCTCCGCCGCCGTGTCGCCGCGGCTGACCCTCTGCACTTCGTCTGCCGAGTTAGCCAGGACGTCTGGCTTTGGAGCCATGGCGAGGGTGCCGCGCCCAGCGAGCGCGGGGTCGCGTCGGGCGAGCTCGGCCCACACGGAGGCCGACGGCGTGTACGCGACGTCGTACGACTCGATCAGGAAGCGTTCGCCTTGCGGACCGGGCCGCAGCAGTGCCTGGAAGGGCAGGTAATGCAACTCGGCGTGCGGAGCGAAGACAAGCAGCTGCGCGCCGTCCAGATGCCCGGCTGCTTCGAGCGGCGCAATCAGCTCGTGATACAGTCGCCGGAGCGGTGTGCGCCACAGCTCGCCCTCGTCGCTCGGTCCCAGGGTACCGCGCAGAAACCGGGTCAGCTGACGTACGGTGTTGCGGCCGACAGGCAGCTTGGACCCCGCGACGCCGTCGTTAGAGACGACGAACGCGATGGTCCACTCGTCGGAAACCAGGTACTCGACCAACACAGCGCCGGCCGGCAGCAAGCGCTGCATGTGCGCGACCGTTGCCACAGAGCCCGAGAACAGAGCTGCGTACTCGGGACGCGACTCCTCGAGACGAGAGAGGAGCCGCTCATAGCGCTCTCGGGCGGCGGCTAGCGATCCGCGCAGCGTGTCGAGTTGCCCGCTAGTCGTCGGCACGTCGCGCAGCGAGACTTCGCTGGATGACGCGTAGAGCTCATCGCTGAGCAGGGTGATCCGACGACGCAGGTTCTCTTCCTCGCGGACCATGGCGAACTCCGGCGATGGGGCGCCTGTGCGTCCGCGTCCCAAGAGATCGACTAGTTGACGGGCGCGCAGCCGTTCGCTGGTCTCGAACGCCGCTGCCGGGCGGCCGCGGTCCAACTCCGTTTGTGCCAGCTCGGAGTAGACGCGCCACTTGTCTTCCATGTAGGCATAGCGGCGTTCCGCGGTCGGCATCGTGGCGCCGATCGCTTCCACGTCGTCCACGGCGGCCCGCAGCTCCGCAGCCGCCTCGTCCAGCCTGCCCTGTCCGTGTAGCGCCCGCCCGCGGCCGAGCCTCAAGTACCAGCGGGCCGGTCTGACCGGTAGGCCGCGGAGGCGGTCCAGTGCAGCCGTGTACCCGGCCTCGGCGATGCTGAAGGCGCGCAGTTCCAGGTCGAGATCCGCTAGCGCTCCGCGCGTTACCGCCTCGCCCACCGGGTCGCCGAGAGCTTGGTAGGCGGCTAGTGCGTCGTGATAGGTTCGCCGGGCAGCGGCGGTGTCACCACGCAGGAAGCGCGCGTCGCCGAGGCGCAGCCGGGCGGTCGCGGCGGGTCGCGCATCCCCGAGGTTCTCGTGAACTCGAAGCGTTCGGCCAAAGGCCTCTTCCGCGGCGTCGTAGTCGCCGCGGGTCAGATACAGGTACCCGAGGCCGGTCTCGGCCTCCGCCTGCCCTGTCACGTCGCCCAGTTGCTCGTACGCGGTCTCCGCTTCCTGATAGAGCTGCGCCGCCCGGTCGAGCTCGTTCAGCTCGGTCATCAAGTCGGCGCGCTGCATCGCCAGGGCGGGGCCCAGGTACGCGGCACCGCCGGCCTCGGCGATCGCCTGCGTCAGACCCGCCCGAGCGTCCTGTAACTTTCCCATCGCCGTGTACACGGCCGCGATGTCGGCCCGCACCTCGGCGCGCCAGATCGTTATCCCGAGCTCCTCGAGGATGGCTAGTGAAGCCTGCAGCGATTGCAGCGCCGCCGGGTAATCGCCCCAGCTGAGGTGGAGTAGGCCGAGGTTCTGAAGATCCAGCGCCTCGCCCTGCCGGTCGCCGGTCTTCACTCGCAGCGCCAGCGCCTCGTTGTACAGATCGAGCGCCTCGTCGTAGTGCCCGCGCCGCGTAGCCAGGTTGGCCAGGTTGGTCAGGTTATTGGCCGCTGCACGCTCGCGGCCGTCGTGACGATTGAGCTCGAGCGCGCGACGGAAGTGCTCTTCGGCGCCCTGCAGATCGCCCAGCGCCTCGCGTACGAGTCCCAGGTTGTTGAGGTCTGCTGCCTTTCCGCGCCGGTCACCGGTCAGTTCCCGCGCCTCCAGCGCGCGCTCGTAATACTCGGCGGCTTCCGCGAACGCACCGCGGTCCTTGTGCAGGCTCGCGATGTTGCCCAGCGCGTTGCCGCGCGTTCGGTGGTCGGCGGCTGCCAGCGCGAGTTCCAGCGCCCGCTCGTGGTAGCGGAGAGCGCGCTCCAGGTCGCCCAGCGCGTAGTACCCGGCGCCCAGGTTGCCCAGTACGGCCGCCTGGCCCGCCGTGTCTTCGAGCGCGCGGCAGAGCGTCAGGCTGCGCTCCCAGAGCCGGATCGCCGCCTCGGGTCCCTCCCGGTAGTAAGCCTCGATGCCGGCGCGGCGGACGCTGTCCGCCTCCAGCTTGTCAGCACGCTCGCCGCTCGACCAGCGGGTGAAGCGCTCGACTTTGCGGATCAAGAACGAGTCAGACCACGCCTGCGCGTAGGCCTGCGCCAGCAGCTGAGCCCGCTCGAGGAACTGCACGCGGTCCATCGCGTCCTTCGCCTGGACGGTGAGCTGGAAGAGTTGGTCGAGGGCGTCACGAGTATCGTCGGGCCGGGCACGAACTTCTTCCAGCAGCCGGCTCTCGTCACCCGCTTGCGCCAGGGCCACGATATCGGGCGACTGCCCTGCCTCCTGAGTCCATGCGGTTCCAGGGATGGCAAAGAGTAGGCTGTGAAGCAGGGTCGTGATCAGCAGACCCTTCATGCTGCTGTCCTGTACTAGGGCTCGACGATTCTGAATCGCACCAGCTCGGAGCTGACCCAGTGGTCCCAATCGACACGCGCGTCCACTTGCCACAGATAGGGAACGCCGGGCTCGAGCCGTGGCGCGTCAGGGAGCCCCACGTGGGTTTCCCGGGTATCGACCTCCCAGACCACATCACCGGAGACGTTATAGAGCGTGAGCTTGTAGAGGTCGGCCGAGGCTACGGGCGACCAGCGGAACTCGCTGACCGTCCCGACCTCGCCGATCGGTGCCTCCACCGTTGGCACGTCCGCCGTCCCCAGGGCCGGCTCCCGGTGAGGCAAGGTGTCTTCGCCCGGTTGGAAGAACAGGACTCCCGCCAGCACGGCGGCGATCGCGGCGGCGACGGCGCCGACCCTGGCATGCCGGCGCAGCCAACGCCCGCTCAGCAGGGCAGGGCTGACGTCGGGTGCCGGCGCAGCCTCCTGCACCTCGGGGAGCACGTCCCTGATCGCGGTCGCCAAGCGCAACTCGTTCTGGCAGCGGGCGCAGGTCAGGTAGTGCGACTCGAGCGCTTCGACCTCGACCTCGGAGAGCATCCCGGCCAGGTAGCGCCCGATCAGCCCTTCGTCGACTACCGCGTCACAGGTCAGCGGTTCAGCCAAGTTCTCCTCCGAACGTTCATCGCTCGCTTCGTCCCTCTAACTATCTGTCCCGGAAGACCTCGAATCGTGACCGGTGGCTGAGGCGCGCGAGAACGCCTCGCGCAACCGACGCAGGGCGCGGGACTTCCGCTTCCGAATCCGTAGCGCCGGCTCGCCCAGCCGCTCGGCTATCTCGACGGGAGTCAATCCCTCGAAGAACGACAGATGCAGGATGTCGCGGTCCGCCGCCGAGAGCCGGGCCAGAGCCCGACGCACTTGGCCCCGCTCTTCGTCGGTGATCAGGGCACTCAGGGGATCGTCGCTTCCGGTGCCGAGCTCCGTCTCCGGCACGGCCGCCAGCGGGGCGGTGCGCCGGCGGGCCTGGTGGGCGTCAGCGATGACATGACGTGCGATCCCCCGAACGAAGGCCCCGAGCTTCTTAGGGTCGCGGGGCCGGTCGTCCCGCAGGGCCTCCAAGGCGCGCACCAGGGTCTCCTGGACCGCCTCCTCAGCGGCCTCGAGGTCGCCGAGGGCGCGGAGCGCCATGATCTGCAGCCCGGGCCGCAGCTGTTCGACGACCTCTAGCTCCAGCTTCCTGCCAGGGGGTACCAAGACTGCCTCCCCCGGTCAGAGTCGCGGGCCCACGGACCGTGCGCCCGCAGCGGACAACCGGTGAAGAAGTACCGCAAGGATTGGGGCTTGCCTTACAAGTTCGGCGCCGCTCCGACCTCACGCAACCGTGGCGAATCCAGAGGAGGCGCGGGCGCCGCAGCGCGCCGAGGTGTCACGATCCGGCGCCCCGGCAGACAGAGATGACGAGGGGACAAGGCATAGACGATGAGAATGATACGGCTCGAGCGATGACAACTCACGAGAAGGAGGCAGTCCGATGAAGCGCATCATTCCATTTCTGCTGCTGGCCTTCGTGGCCGTGGCCTGCGAGAAGGACGGCCCCACCGTCCCGATCGACGAACTTCAGCTCGGGGTCGACTGTGACGAGAGGCCGGACCACCCTAAGTGCACGGGCGGTGACGAGGACCCAAAGTTGGAGTACCGCTTCGTCTTTCCGGAAACCTGGGAAGCCGCACAGGCGTTGGGTGGTGACTGCCGGTGGCCCCACTGGGAAAAGGGGTATGAGGACAACCCTGAAGAGCATCCGGAGAACCCGTATGGCAGGACTTGGCGGTGCCTCGTGGGCGGAAACCCCATCCTGGCGTTCCAGGTGGAAGATCTTGACGGCAACCCTGTGGATGGAACGGTGAAGTTCTTCCGCTGTGAGGACGAAGCGGGAGTACCGCAGCTGTGGCACGGCTGTGGCGTTCGCTCCAGGGGCAAGCCGAAGTACCATGCGGAAGAGTACGCACTGGAGGATGTGGTGGGCGGTATCGTCGGGGTAACCCTCTACGAAAGCGATCGGGTCGTCTGGCACAACTACCCCATTCAGGGACAGGTAGACGGTTGGGGCGGAATGAAATGGAAGTATAAAGCAGTTGACAGTAGGAAGGCCGACCTGGGGAGCGCCTGGTACAACATCATGCCCCCGTACGGGTACTAGGAGTACTAGCAGTAGACAGGCGAGGCACTCGGCTGATCCGGGCGCGGACAACTCGGAGCCCAGTCTCTCACCAGAGAGGCTGGGCTCCACTGCATCGGGAAACGCTGAACGGCGGCGACGCCGACCGCGTAGTTATGATATGACTGCCCCACCAGATCTGACGCGTCGCACCTCGGAGAAGTGTCGGCCGTGAGACCCCAATGCTTGGGTCCGCTCCGAGCCTGCCTCACTTCAGTACTCCTGCTGTCGGTCTCATTCCTCGCGTCGTGCAGCTATGACACCGCCGGCTTTCGTTGGGAGGAGATCGGTGAGAGCGCCATGGCTTCGGAAAACAGCGGTGACCGGAAACGCTTATGCCCTCGCTCGCCCGATAGACGATGAGCCGGGAACCACCTTCAACTACTCGACGGCGGGGACGCACCTGCTCGCCACCTTGCTGGCGCGTGCCACGGGCCAACCACTCATGGATTTCGCTCAGCAAGAGTTGTTTCAGCCAACGAGTATACAGATCAGCCGCTGGAATACGGATCCGCAGGGCAACTACTACGGCGGCGGGCAGATGTACCTCAGGCCGATTGATGTCGCCAAGTTCGGCGTCCTGTTAATTGACGGTGGCGTCTACGACGGCGTGCAGGTCGTGCCCGAGAGCTGGGTGGAAGAATCGACCAAGCGGCTGCTGAGCCTCCCGGACGGAACCGGGTACGGATACCTCGGCTGGAGGGGGGTGGCTGCGGGACGTGACTACTACTTCGCGGCTGGGTACGGTGGCCAGTATATCTTTGTCGCGCCGGGGGTCGATGTGGTGGTCGTGGTGACGTCAGCGATCCCCAACTACAATCCGCATTATTATGGCGCGGTCGAGTGGTTCGTGGCGAGCCGAATTCTGGCGGCCGCGACTTGACCGGGTCATGTGGAGGTAACCGGCCGTCGCCGCGGGCGCGCTTCAACGGCCGCTAAACAGCACCCAAACCAGGACCGCGGATGCGACTCGCAGCCAGTCGGCCAGCGAGGAGTTGATGTGTGGCCGTCGCCTGTTGCGCGGTTCCGGCGCAAACAAATGTCGTTCGAGGTCGTTACGATACAGATCGCAGATCCTCGGGGGGC
>JASFTI010000133.1:0-8680 GCA_050053635.1 Gemmatimonadales bacterium | reverse complement strand
AACGGTCCGCCCCGTCGGTGAGGTTCGAGGCTGGAAAGAGGAGCAGGACCCGTTCTCGCTGATCGCCGACGCCCTCGCCGTTCTGCGGCCCGGTCGGATCGGGGTCGAGCCGAGCGCCCGTTTCGGTATGGCCCAACGGCTGCAGGGCGCCCTGCCGAGCTGGGAGTTGGCCGACGCGACCTCGATCTTCGAGCCCATGCGGATCATCAAGTCCGAGACCGAGATCGGCTTCATCCGCCGCGCCGTTTCAATTACCGAGACTTCCATCGCCGCCACATTTGCCAGCCTCGAGGCCGGCGTCAGCGACCGCGAGGTGGCTGCCTATCTGAGCGGGCAGATGCGCGAGCGTGGCGTCAGCGGCGGTGGCCTCGTCCAGTTCGGGCCCACGAGCGCCCTGCCCCACGGCGGAACTGTGGGACGACGCCTCGAGCACGGCATGCCCGTTCTGATCGACGCCGGCTGCCGGGTACAGGGCTACACGTCGGACATCACCCGAATGCACTTCTTCGGCGAAGAGCCGGGGCCCGAGTACCGCGAAGTCTTCAACACCGTCTTTAGCGCCCAGACCGCCGCGTTCCAGGCGGCCCGACCCGGTATGCCGTTCCAGCAGCTCGACCGAATCGGACGTCAGGTCATCCGCGAGGCGGGCTACGGCGAGTACTTCACTCACCGGCTGGGCCACGGCATGGGGATGGACGGCCACGAGCCGCCCTACCTAGTTGAAGGGAACAGACGCGCCCTCGAGCCCGGCATGGTCTTCACCATCGAGCCGGGTATCTATCTCCCAGGCCGCTGGGGCGTGCGGATCGAAGACGACTTCGTCGTCCGCCAACAGAGGCTGGAGCCCCTCAGCACCCGGCTCGCGCCGATCTAGACGTGATCACTGATTACTGATCACCGATTACCGACTACCGACCACCGTTCCTTGACGGGCCGCGAGCCCCGCAGAATATTGCCGCGGCCCCTAGACCCGAAAAACGCTAAAGGACAGCCATGGACTTCGAAGTCTCTACCCATCTGTCGCCGGAGGATGTGATTCAGAAGGCCGAACAGTTCTACCGCGAGAATACCGGGCTCGAGATCCTGGAGCGCGGCGCGAACCGGCTCGAGTATTCCGGCGCCATCGGCATCGCGAAGATCAAGGCCTACAGAGAACACGGCCACACGACCGTACACGTCGAGACCGACCGCGGCGTCGGATTCGACGTCACCGACGTCACGCTCAGGTTCCTCTACACGATCCCTCACGTTTAACCCGAAAGACGACGCTGATGTCCGGAGAGATGCTACAGATCCGTGTTATCGTCCCCGACGAATGGCGCGAGCAGAAGATGGAGTTCGCGCCCGATACTTCCGTGCGTGCTATCAAGGAGAAGGCCCTGCCAGAATTGCTCGGGCCCGGCGCGATAGACGCATCGACTTACTACGTCGAGTACTTCGAAAAGGAGATCCTCGACGAGTCCCGCACGCTCGCCGACCTCGGGGTCCCAGAGGGCGGCGTAATCTCGCTGCGACCCTACGACATGGATCACCCCCGACCTTTCGAAGGCTAGCGCTGTCGGGAGACGATTTTGGAGACGATCGGGTAGGGCACCAACCTCATCAACCAGCCCATCAGGCGCCACCGTCTCGTCACGTAGACGTGGCGCTTCTTCTTGCGTACCGCCGTGAAGATCTGCCGGGCCGCCTGCTCGGGCGTCGCGACCCAGAACATGCCCTTGCGGCCCGCCGTCATCTCGGTGTCGACGAAGCCCGGCTTCACGTCGGTGACCTGGATATCCAGACCCAGCCTGTCGGCCTTCAAGCGCAGGCCCTCCAAGTAGGTCGAGTCGAACGCCTTAGAGGCGCTGTAGGCCGCCCTCAGGCCCCGCAGAGCTGAAATCGATGAGATGCCGACCAGGTGGCCGGAGCCGCGCTCGATGAAGTACTCCATGGCCCGGTTCGCGACGGCGGCGAAGCCGGTGACGTTGACCTGGATGATCTGAAGCTCGACTTCCCAGGGCGGATCGGTGTGCCCGACGCCCGAGTTGACCACGATGAGCTCGACGTCGCCCATCTCCCCGATCAGTTCCGCCAGCAGTTGGCGGGCCTGCGCCGGCCGTGTGAGGTCCATCGCCTTCAGATGGGATGGTGCACCAATCTCGCGACGCAGCTCCTCCATCAGCTCGACGCGCCGGCCCGCCAACCCTACCTCGTAGCCGTTCGCTGCCAGCAGCTTGGTGAGGGCGCGCCCGATGCCCGAGCTTGTACCGATGACGATCGCCTTGCTCACGTCCCGTTCGACCTTCCCTTGGGGGGCCCGCACCTCGGGCGCGGGCGATTCCACGGTTGGAACGGCGCCGATCATAGGTCGGCCCCGGCCAGGGCGTCAAGGCGAGCCGACGGCTTCGTAATCCGCCGGCGCGTGATAGATTGGAGGCATGAGTGACTTCAAGATGTTGAAGTTGGACGACGAACTCGTCGAGGTCCTCCACCGCCTTGGCTTCCGGCAGCCTACGGCGCTGCAGGAGGAGGCCGTTCCGGTTATCGCCCGAGGGACGACCGTAGTCGGCATCGCCTCCTCCGGCAGCGGCAAGACCCTGGCCTACGGCCTCGGACTCGCCGCCCGCCTCGACGCGACCGCTCCGGGCACACAGGCGCTCGTACTGCGCCCCACCGACGCCGGCGCTGGCCAGACCGCAGACGCGCTGCACCGCCTGCTGCAACCGAGAGGCCTGACGGTGGGTGTCGTTCGGGCCGAGTCGCCGCTCAGCGCGCAGGTGGCCTGCGCCAGCCCGGCCGCTGCCCTGGCCGCCCTCGAGCACTCGGCGATCAAGCTGGAGGGTCTAGCGACCCTCGTCGTTGACGGCGCCTCCGCCATGGTGAGGCTCGGTGCGGCCGATGCGCTGGAGACCCTGACGGCGCAAGTCCCGAAAGAGGCACAACGAGTTCTACTCACGTCGGAGATCACCAAGGAGCTCGAGGACTGGATCGAGCGGCACGCGCGCCGCGCCCGGAGTCTGGCCTACCTGCCAACCGAGGTCGCCCCGCTCGACCGCGTCAACCTCGAGTTCTGGGCCGCTCCCCAACACGAATGGCTACCCGTCCTCGTACAGCTGCTGAGCCGGGCAGGTGGGAAGAGCGAGGCCCGGGGGCGCATCCACTGCCGTCTGGAAGATAACGCCCGGGCGCTGGCCGACCAGCTTCTGGTGCGTGGTATACAGATAGCCGAGCGACCCGGCGCGCCAGGCGTCCGCATCGATTGGAGCGGGCGGCGCGACGGTGAGCCTGCCGACCTGTCGATAGCGTGGGGAACGCCGCCCGATGTTCCCGCCCTACGGGCCTGCATCGCGGGCGCCGCCCGCACCGTGGTCTTCGCCCAGCCCGCCGAGCTCGCCCACCTCGCCCGCCTGGCCGAGCTCCTGGCACTCAAAGGTGGCCCACTGCGTGCCGTCGCACCGCCCGAGGCGCTCCGCTCGGTCCAGGCCACCCTCGAGCGGCTGCGCGAGGCCGCGGCACAGGGCGACCTCGAGCCTTATGTCTTGCTCATCGAGCCCCTCTTCGAGCACTTCACACCGACCCAGCTCGCCGCCGCAGCCACCGCTCTGTTGCGCGAGCGCCAGCCGGCAGCTGCCGCGCCTCTACCCGCCTGGACCCGTCTCTATTTCGCCGTCGGCCGCCGCGACGGCGTGCGACCCGCCGACCTCGTCGGCGCCATCACCGGCGAAGCCTCGGTCACCGGCGACAGAATCGGCCGCATCGAGATCAGAGACACTCACACTTCGGTGGAAGTCGCCGCAACGGTCGCCGAAAAGGTCATCAAGGCCCTGGCGACAGCGACAATACGGGGACGACCCGCCAACGTCCGGGTCTTTAGGGAGTGATGCGAGAGGTGTCGGGGGAAGCAGGCCCGCTACCTCAGGCCTCCTCCCCCCCACCGGCCAGCCTAGAAGCCCGGCTTCACCCCGTCCTTCAACCCCTTGCCAGGACGGAAAGCCGGCGATACCGACGCCGGAATCTGGATCCGATCGCCCGTGCGGGGGTTCCTGCCCATCCGCGCTCCGCGCTTCCGGGTCTCGAACGTGCCGAACCCGGTGATCTGGACCTTCGCACCCGACTTCAGCGCGCCCGCGATAATGCCCTTGTCCACGTCGAACAGGGCATCCACCGCGCGGCCAGCGTCGGCCTTGCTGAGGTTCGTCGTGTCAGCAAGCTTGTCAATGAGTTCCGTCTTGTTCACCACGTGCTCCTTTCAGGAGATGGGTGGACCGAAAAGGGCATGGGCGAAGCCGAAGCCGGCTCTACTGTACAGCAGAAACCCTTGAATCGTCAAGGGAAAAGCTAGGCGTAGAGCCAATCCTGACCGGGGCCGGCCCGGCGACACCACGCTCCCCCGCCACTCGCTCGGGACGCAGCATCCCATTCAATCCCTTGCAAAACATACACTTACGGCATCGAACCGCGCAAACGCCCCGACCTGTTTGTGAGACATCTTTCATAAAAACCCGCCACCGCCCGGCCGGGTCACGGGATAGCGCCGATGGCGCTGCACTGGCGGCGACAGGCAGCGGGGCAAAACCCACGGTTGACGCTTTCTGAGGCCTCTGGTAAACTAGGAGTGCTGTTTCCCCGCCTCCCGCGACCTCCCCGTCCACTACCGCAGGCCCCGAACCAACCCCGCCGACGACCCAGCTGGAGCGTAGCGTGCTCAGACGGGCACGTTGGGGCCTCATGCGCCTTTAACGGATGGCGGCAGGTGGCGCTCTAACCAGAAGGCGACCGAGGAGACCGTGATGAAAGGATCGATCGTATCAAAGCTGGCGGCCGGGGCGTACCTGGTCGGCGCGGCGGCGGGGATGCCCCCCGATCTGAGCGCCCAGGACGTGGAAATGCGAGGCCGTGTAACCGGTAAGCGACCGCCGGCCGGGTACTACGAGATGCTGGCCCGGGACCCGAGCGCCTACAAATTCCGGCGCGTTTGGAAGGACTTCGCGCGCCGGGTCAGCGAGCGACGCCAGGCGATGGTGCGCGCCGGCGACTACCGGGGCCTGAACGCACACCTCGAGGGGGTGCAGGCTTCGGTGGCAGTGGCGCGGGCGTCGGGTGCGGCGGTGAGTGGTACGTTCGACTATCCGGTGCTGCTCGGCCTGTTCAGCGACAGCACCCACACCACGCTGCCCGATTCGCTAACGCTGGACAACATACTGTTCAGCACGGCGGCGGCGCCCCCCTACTCGGTCACGACGTATTACGACGAGTTGTCGAACGGCCTGCTGGCGGTGAGCGGCGACATCGTGAACTGGGTCACGGTGGACAGCGCCAGCACCTGGTATGAGGGCACCAACAACGGGCTCGACCCGGGCACCGACCGCACGGGCGACTTCATCGAAGCGCTGCTCAACGCTGCCGACCTGAACACCGATTTCGGCCAATACGACGGTGACGGTGACGGCTATGTCGATCTGGTGGCGATACTACATCCGCTCCAGGATGGCGCCTGCCAAAGTTCCTCTCACATCTGGGCCCACCGCTGGGTTTACAGCGGGTGGAAGGGGACGCCCTACCTGACCGACGACGGCGTGTACGTGGACGACTACGTGATTCAGTCGGCCGTCGGCGGTGCCAACACCGGCTGTGATCCCGACCAGGACATGGCGATCGGCACGATGGTCCACGAGCTGGGTCATGGCATCCTCGGCCTGCCCGACCTTTACGACACAGGAAGTACCTCACAAGGGATCGGTCATTGGGGGCTCATGGGCTCAGGCAACTACAACACGCCTGCCAGCCCGGCTCACCTGAGCGCCTGGTCGAAAGATCAGGTCGGCTGGATCACGGTCCAGGCCGTTGCGCCCGGCTCCGACACGACCCGGCACGTCTTGGGCGCGATCGTGACGAGCGATGCAGCGCTGAGGATCGACATGGCCGGAACAACCGAGTACTTCTTGCTCGAGAACCGCCAGTGGCTCGGCTCCGATGCCGCCCTGCACGGCGAGGGACTCCTGGTCTGGCACATCGCCCCTGACGTCATCGACCAGTACCTATTCTCGAACGCGGTCAACGCAAACACACCCAACGGAGTGAAGCTCGAGCAGGCGGACGGCCTCGACCAGCTCGCTCTCTACACCACGAACCGCGGGGATGACGGCGACCCCTATCCTGGCTCGAGCTCGAACCCGGAGTTCGGCCCCGCGACCTTCCCCAACTCCAGGCTCAACGACGGCAGTGTCACGGCGCTGCGCGTCGACAGCATCACGGCGAACGGCGACGATGTCGCCTTCCGGATCAGCGTGGGACTGGCGGCCGTGGTGATCCAGAGCGATACGCTGGACGGGGGTGTGATGGGGGCCAGTTACGCCGACACCCTACAGGCGACGGGAGGGACCGGAGGTTACACGTGGACCCGGACGGGCGGCGACAACCTACCTACGGGGCTGGTCCTCGATGCGGCCAGCGGGGCCATCTCCGGCGTCCCGGAGGAGGAGGGCACCTTCCAGATCGAGTACGAGGCCGTCTCGGGCGCGCTGTCCACGGCCGACACGGTGACGATCGTTGTCGCTCGGCCAAGCTTGCTGCTCGACAACGTCGTGCACCATCTACTCAGCCCCGTTCAGGTTCTCTCAGAGGATGAAGAGCGTTACCTCGACATCATCGGCAATAAGAACGGAACGTTCGACATCGGCGACTTTCGAGCCTACCTGCAGTATACCGGGCTCGTCCCCGCAGGGCTGGCGGTCGATCTTGTCGACGGTGCGGCCAGCAAGGAGGAAGGACGATGAGGCTCCAGCAAGCTCTTGGGACCGGGGCGACGGCGATTATCTGTGCCGCCCTGCTGGTCACCGCCTGCAGGGAATCCATCGGGCCGGCAAACACAGGTCAGTTGACCGTGGACGTCAGCGCGGCGGCGGCTCCCGGGGCGGCCTTCCAGGTCATGGTCATCGGTGAGGGAATCACCGATCCGGTCGTGGCCAACGCCGGCGACCTGCTTTACTCCTTCGCCTCGAACGACACCGTGAGGGTGGCCGTGATCGGCGAACACTCGTCGGGACCGCTCTTCCGGTTCACCGTGCCCGACGGCAGGCCGGCAAGCAGCTACGCCGTCGTCTTGCTGGAAGTCGCCGGGAACGATAACGCCCTACTGTCGGAAACCGACTTCACCCTGACGGCGCGCAATTAGCCAGGCGAACCTGATCGCCCGGCTCAGCGCATCTGCGTGTGGACTCGGGCGATCCGGGGATCGTTCGCGATAGCACGGCCACCCTCGCCGCGCTCGAACCAACCGCGCACGCGTAGCTCGCTCATCACCGAGTCGACCCGGAAGCCGTTAGCCTCCAGCCACTCCAGGTCGCCCTCTTCCACCGGGCGGCTGAACTCGAGCAGCACCCAGTTGCGCAGGGCTGGCGCCTCGCCTTCGGCTGCCGGGGCAACCGCGCCGGGCCGCTGGGGCGCGACGTCGGGCGCGTCCGGCTCCGGCGCGCCGGCTTCCGGCTCCGCTTCCACGGCCGCCTCCTCGGTGACGGCTCCCCCTTCGGCAGCCGGCACCGTCTCCGCCGACCGTGCCGCCTCCTCTCCGCCCTCTTCAGAACGTTCGCCCGGCGCGCATCCCACAACCACGACCACGAGTGCCAGCGCGGCGAAACTCTCACGCGTAATCATGCTACGACATCCTTCCCGATTCGAATGTTCTACCGTTCAAGTAGTCTCCTGATCATGGATTCCCGAATTCCCACGACCAACATCCTCTCAAACCCAGCGGTCCACCGTGCCAGCGATCTTCTCGTAGCCGGTCAGCGTCCCGCCCTCCAGAGCGATACGGCCGAGGAAGTCGTGACCGAAGCGAGTCCGGATGTACTGCTCGATCGGCTCGCCCAGGTATGCCGCGACCAGGCCGGCGATAACGCCGGCGTGCGTTACCAGCAGCACCTCATCGTCACCGTGCCGGGCCTCCAACTTGTAGACGAACTCCACCGCCCGATCCTGCACATCGCTCCACGACTCGCCGCCGGGATAGTGAAACTCACCCAGTTTTGCATCGGCCGGCAGCTGGCTCCACACCTCCAAGAAACTGAGGCCAGTGAACTCGCCCGCGTCGATCTCGGCGATCGCCGACTCCAACTCGATCGGCACGGGCCGATCGAGCGTCTCCTGCACCAGGGCCGCCGTCCGCTGCGCGCGATCCATCGGGCTCGAGTAGATGCGTGAAAGATCACGACCCACCAGGTGTCGGGCCACCTCCACCGGTTGCTGCCAACCGCATTCGGTGAACGGCGAATCGGCACGCCCGATCAGAACCTGCCGGACGTTCGCCTCCGTTTCACCGTGTCGCATGACGTAGATCTGGACGGCCATGGCCCAATCCTAGGCCTCGCGCCGCCACTGACAAGGGCAACCCCCCTCCCTTGCTAGCTCGCTAGCTCCCGCCTTACGTTGCCGCCGCTTTGCATAGGAGCGGCGTCGCGAACACGCGTCGGGAGGGACTCCATGAACCTGCTGGTTGCCGTTGTACTCCTCTATCCACTGGTACTCATCGCCGTCAGCATCTGGCGGTCCCGTGCGGTCAAGAGCCACGCAGATTTCATGGTCGCCGGGCGGTCGGTGCCCGTCATCCTCCTCGTCGGCACGCTGGTCTGTACCTGGATCGGATCCGGTTCCCTCTTCGGAGGCGCCGGCCTCGCCTACCGGACCGGCATCGCCGAGCTCT
>JASFTI010000132.1:0-8771 GCA_050053635.1 Gemmatimonadales bacterium | reverse complement strand
TATTGCCGCCCGTACAGAACGCCTTGTCGCCGACCGCGGTGAAGACAACCGCAACGACGCTGCGATCCATGCTGGCCTGCCGGAATGCGAGGATCACCTCTTTGACCGCGCCCGTTGTGTAGCTGTTTAGCTGGCCCGGGTTATCGAGAATGATCCAGGCATTGAACAGACCTTCTACCGGCGCGCCCGAGAAATCGCGCACCGGGCGCAGTTCGTACTGGATCTCCTTGAATTCCAGTCCATCAAGCAGTGTATGGCTCTTCAGCATTGTGCGGCCCTCCTTACGACGCCCAGTCCGGTATCAGAATCGCGCGTTTGTCGATCTTGTGGTCGGCGACCTGCTGAATCACATCGGGCGCCTCGCTCATCGGATAGGTTTGAATGAACGGCTTCAAGGTGACCTTGTCCTCGATCACCAGCTTCAGCGCTTCCGGATATAGCTCCGTCTTGCAACCCCACGTGCCCTGGACCGTCGCATCGAACGCCATCAGGTTGCTCAAGCGGACTTCACGCTTGGCGAGCGTGAAACCCACCACCAGCAGCGTGGACGCGTAGGTCAACAGACCGAAGGCCGTATCCTGGCCGTCCGGCTGACCGGAGCACTCGAAGATCTTCCAGCTATGGCCGGGGCAACCCCACTCCTTCGCCTGCCCCTTGATCTGCTTTTTGATGGTCTTGAAATCGGAATCGGCCGAGTTGATGGCGAGGCCGGCGCCGTGATCGGCGACCGCGCTCAGCTTACTGTCGTCGACGTCGATGGCGACCACATGGCCACCGAACGCCGCAGCGAGCTGTACGCAGTGGGTACCCACACCACCGACGCCGACCACGATGGCCAGATCGCCCTCGCGTAACCCGCTGCGCACGATGGCCTGGTAGGGCGTCGTCACCGCGTCAGCTATGACAGAAAGCTCAGCCAACTCGTAACCTCCCTTATCCTCCACCGGACACAGCCCGCGACCCGGCGTTACGACGAACTCGGCGAAGCCGCCGTCGATGTCGTTGCCTGGCATCATCTGACCCCGGCAGATATTGCCGCGGCCTTCCCGACACAGCTCACAGGCACCGCACGGAATCACCGCCGGTACGATCACCTCTCGGTTCAACAAGGACTCGAATTTCGATCCGGCCTCGACCACCGTCCCGCTGATCTCGTGACCCAGAGTCAGCGGCGGCCCCTGCTTGGTGGGAACACCGTCCTTCCAAAAGCCGATATCCGTGTGGCACACACCGCAACCGGCGACCCGGACGAGGACCTGGTCCTCACCGGGCCCCGGCCTGGCAACATCCTCGATCACCAGAGGTGCGCCTACCTCGGTAAAGCGCACTGCCTTCATGATTCACCCCCATCGCCGTTACGGCGACTTCCAATATGTGCACGCCGCAGCAGCCGGCATCCTCACCTAGCTCCCTTAACCGGCTGCCGACACATCAACCCGCCGACCAGGTACTCGGCGAACTCGGATCCTAGCTCGTCTGCGTGTATCGCCCCCTCCGGCCGGTACCAGCGGGCGATCCAGTTGATCGCACCCAGGATGGCGAACACCGCGATCTTCGGATCGACCTGCTGGAACTCTCCCTCACGAATGCCCTCCAAAACAAGGTCGCGCAGCACTCGCTCATAGCGGTCGCGCGCCGCCACGATTTCAGCGCGACGCTCGGGAGAGAGGGCCGGCACCTCGAAAGCGAGCGGCGAGCCCTCCAGCGTCTCGGTCATCACCCGCACATGTTCCCGGATCAAGTAGGCGAGCTTCTCGCTGGCGCGTTCGCAGCACGCCTCCGCCTGCTCGATCATCCGCGCGATCTCGCCAAGCGACTCGCGGTGGCACTCGTAGAGGATCGATTCTTTGTCGGGAAAATAGTGATAGAGCGCCGTCTTCCGAACACCGAGGCGCTCGGCGATATCATCGAGGGTCGTCGTGTGGTAGCCGTTCTCGCGGAAGGCTCGCAGTGCCGCGTGGAGTATCTCGGCCCGACGCCGACGCCGCTTCTCGCGGACGTGCGGTGAGGGAGTGCTCGGCGCGCGGCCCTGGGCCATCGGCAAACTCCTCTCGGGGCTCGGTTGAACGATGGTTAAAAAAGTGAACGACTGGTCGGATGATGTCAAGAAGGACAGTGCTGCCTTTATTTTCGAAGAGGCCGGCAGGAGGAATCGCTGAGTGGGGGAAGGAGGTGAAGAGGGTGTGCTGGCGGTTAAACGCTAATGATTATCACTATCTATAACCCCTTGCACCTTTATCTTCCGGCACGTTAGCTTGTTGCTGCCTAATCACCACGCTTTGGGAGATCACCATGAGCCCGTGCGGCAGTAGGCTCGCGGTGATGGCGTTCTGTATGGGGAGCGCAGGAAACGTTGGTCCCGATCATCGCGATATCTTGCTGGGACAGCGGGAAGGTCTCCTGGGTAGTGGTTTTCTATATATCTATGTCTACATCAACGTTTAACCCATCGGCCCACGTCGGCGGTAGCGTGAGGTCCGAGCTTCTTGCGGGAACGGGCCTGGACGCTTTGGCAAGTACACCGCCGACCTTTCTTTAGTCACTAGGAGGGATCCATGCAACGACTTGGTGTAAAGACGCTGCTTCTCCTCAGCGCCTTTCTGCTGCTGCCCACATTGCTGAGTGCACAGCAGATGCGCACCGTGACGGGGACCGTTACGGTGGAGGAAACGCAGCAACCGCTCGCGGGCGCCAACGTGACTGTCAAGGGCACCGTGATCGCCACGGTGACTGACAGCCGGGGAATTTTCTCCCTGCGCGTGCCCGCGGATGCCGAGATGCTGGTCTTCACCTATCTCGGTTACAGGACCGTGGAGGCGCCGGTGTCGGACCAGGTGGACGTCATGATGACGATCGCGCCGGTCGGCCTCGAGGGCATCACGGTCACCGCTCTCGGCATCAGGCGCGAGAAAGCGTCGCTCGGCTACTCGGTGCAGGATATCTCAGGCGATGAGTTAGCCGAGGTGCCCGAGCTGAATATCGTCAACTCGATCCAGGGCAACGTGGCGGGCGTCCAGGTCACAGACGCCGGTCCCACCGGGGGTAGCGCACGGATCGTGATCCGGGGCGCGAGCTCGATTACCGGTCAAAACCAGCCCTTGTTCATCGTGGACGGGGTTCCGCTCGATAACTCTTCACCCCGTAACTTCGGTTATGGCGGTATCGACACCGGGAACACGATCCAGGACGTCGATCCGCAGAACATCGAGAACGTCAGCGTGCTGAAGGGCCCAAACGCCGCCGCGCTCTACGGCTCGCGGGCATCCAACGGCGCCATCGTGATCACCACGAAATCGGGCCGGGGTGCGCAGGCCGGTGCCCTGGGCGTAACGGTGAACATCAGCGCCACAGCCGAGACGCCGCTGCGGCTGCCGGACTACCAGGACGAGTACGGCCAGGGGCTGTTCGGGGAGTTCCAGTGGGTTGATGGTGCAGGCGCCGGCCTCTGGGACTTCGTGGACGAGAGCTGGGGCCCGAAGCTCGACGGGCGGCTGATCGACCAGTTCACCGGTCCCCAGCAGCCCTGGGTGGCTCATCCTGACAACGTCTCGAGCTTCTTCCGGACCGGGAGCTCGATAAACACGAACGTCGCCGTCTCCAATGCCGGCGAGCGCCACCACGTCCGGCTGTCGGTCACCGACACGAGGCTGCAATCGACCGCTCCCGGGGCGTCCATTCATCGCGTGGGGCTACAGCTCAAGGGCGGGGTCGGCATAACCGACCGTCTGTCCGCCGATGCCTCGCTAAACTACATCGATAACTCGGCCGAGAACCGGATGGGCACCGGGTACGACGAGAACAACCCGATGCAGAGCTACATCTGGTTCGGGCGCCAGGTGGACATGGACGCGCTGCGCGACTACCGGTGCGACGGCGATGAGCCGACCCCCTGCATCGTCGGCGGCCAGTATAACTGGAACTACAACTACCACAACAATCCCTTCTGGGAGATGTACGTCAACGGTAACGGTGACGAGCGGGACCGGCTCTTCTTCAATACCAGCATGAGCTACCAGCTCACCGACTGGATTACCGTCACCGGGCAGGTCGGCCGCGACTGGTATCGGTTCCACCGCAAGAACGTCATCGCTCCTTACAGCCTGGACGATGCGGGTGACGGCGGGTTCAACGAAGCGACGGAATACCAGTCCGAGACGAACTGGGATCTCATCCTGACCGGCACGCGGCATTTGACGGACGACTTCAGCCTGGACATGACGGCCGGCGGGAACATCCGGAAGAACAACTACGAGGGCAGCGGGGTCTCGGTCACCCGGCTCACCGCGCCGGGCATCTACACGATCGACAACTCCGCCGTGACGCCCAGTCCGTGGGACTATACGGAAGAGAAGGAGGTTCGGAGCCTTTACGCGGCCCTGAGCATGGGCTACAAGGGCTTTTTGACCGTGGACCTGACAGGCCGCAACGACTGGTCCTCCACGCTCCCCGAGGGTGATAACTCGTACTTCTACCCCTCGGTCTCCACCGCCTTCCTGTTCAGCGAAGCCTTCGACCTCGGGAGCGACTTGTTCAGTTCCGGGAAGCTGCGTGCGAGCTGGACGCGCGTGGGGAACGACACGGATCCCTACCAGCTGCAGGGAACCTACAATGCGCAGCAGGCGTGGGGCAATTCACCGATGTTCGCGGTGCCCAACGGGCTGGCCAACGCCGAACTCAAGCCCGAGGAAACCACGGCGTGGGAGTTCGGGACCGACCTGGGCTTCTTGAACGAGCGCCTCGGTTTCGTTCTCACCTACTACCGGACCGAGACGACGGACCAGATCATGGGGGTCCAGATCTCGCGGGCCAGCGGCTACACCAGCCAGCGGCTAAATGCCGGTTCGGTGGAGAACAAGGGCCTTGAGCTTCTGCTCAGGGCGAACCCGCTGCGTAGCACCGAGGGTCTGAACTGGGACCTGACGGTTAACTGGTCGAAGAACAACTCGGAAGTCACCGATCTTTACGGTGATCTGGAGACGCTGGTCCTCGGCAGCTACTGGAGCCTGAACATCGAGGCCCGCAAGGGCGAGCCTTACGGCGTCATGTACGGCAACGGTTACCTGCGTTGTCCGCACCCGGATTACACCGACATCTGCGCCGGCAATGCCGGCCTGCTGATTTTGGCGGCCGACGGCATGCGGCAGGTCGACCCGGAGCGGCGGATCCTGGGGAACTACAATCCCGACTGGGTCGGCGGCATTACGAACCGGTTCAGCTACGGTCGCTGGGACCTCAGCTTCCTAATCCAGGGCCAGAAGGGCGGCGACATCTTCTCCGTCACGGACTGGTTCGGTAAGTACGCGGGCGTGCTGGAGGAGACGCTGGTCGGCCGTGAGAACGACTTCTGTGATCCGGGCGTCAACGTACGGGGCGTGCTTCCCGACGGCTCGATCAACGGAGACGGAGTCGACGACGCGTACGCGTGTCCGCAGGACTTCTACGGCGGTGTCTGGGGTAGCCAGGAGGCGTCGATCTTCGATGCCAGCTACGTGAAGCTCCGCGAGCTGCGGATCGGCTACGACCTGCCCGTGCGCTGGGTAAGGTGGATGGGCTTCAACGGAGGCAACCTGTCGCTGATCGGCCGCAACCTGTTGCTCTGGTCGAATATCAACCACATCGATCCGGAGACGGCCTTCGACGCCAGCAACGTGCAGGGCATAGAGTTCGGCCAGCACCCGACCTCGAGGAGCTACGGCTTCTCGCTCTCGTTGTGGTAACGGCCCCGAATGAGAAAGGCGACTAAAATGAAAAGAATAAAGCTCGCGCACACGGCGCTCGTCGTCGGCCTCGTTTGGGCTCTGGGCTCTTGCGAACCGCCGACTGCAATCAACGATAACCCGAACGCGCCGACCGACGTACCGGCCGCGCTGCTGCTACCGCAGGCAATCCAAGGCTCTGTACAGAGCGCCATTGGTTCGTATGAGTACTTGAGCCATACCGCCATCTGGCCACAGCATGGGGTCGAGCTCCAGTATCCGGATGAGGAGACGGGCATCGTACGCGCGTCCCGTATGGAAGGGTACTGGACCGGCTACTACGCGGGTGAGTTGAAGGACATCCAGACGGTCATCGAGAAGGGCATCGAGGCCGAAGATGAAAACATCCAGGCAGTGGGGCTGATCTGGAAGTCCTGGATCTTCCACATCCTCACCGACTACTACGGCGACATACCCTACTCCCAGGCCCTGTTGGGCGCGGAGAACACGACGCCGCCGTACGATACTCAGGCAGATGTTTACGCTGGGTTGCTCGCCGACCTGACGACCGCGGCCGGTATGCTCGCCTCACCCAGCGGATCCGACTTCGGCGACGGCGACCTGATCTACGGCAACGACTTCGAGCTGTGGCGACGGTTCGCCAACTCACTCCGCATGCGCCTGGCGATGCGGCTCTCCGAGGTAGACGCAGCAACCGCGGAGACCGAGTTCGTGGCAGCGTACAACGCCGGGGGGTTCGAGAGCAACGCGGACAACGCGATGCTCCGCTACCCGGGTTCTCCCTACGACAACCCGTTGTACGAGAACTCACTGCTTCGGGATGACCACGGCGTCAGCCGAACCATGATAGACACGCTGAAGAGCCTGAACGACCCGCGCCTGTCGCTCTACGCCGAGCCGGCCACACACGACGGCGAGTACCGCGGCCACGAGAACGGACGTTTGGACTTGCCGGTGGGGCAATCGCTGGCCTGGTTCTCCAGGATCGGCAACTTCTGGCGGTTTGATGGCGCTGCGACCCCGAGCGCGATTATGACCTATGCCGAGGTCCTCTTCCTGCAGGCCGAGGCGGCCTTCAGAAATTGGATCGCCGCGGATCCGGCCACGCTGTACAGCGAGGCCATCGTGGCCAACATGAACCAGTATGACGAGTGGGGGGCCGGTCCCACAGATCCTGAGATCACCGCTTATCTGTTGGAGCCCGGCGTGGTGTACGACGGGACTCTCGATCGGATCATTCTCCAGAAGTGGATCGCGCTCTGGATGAACGGCCCCGAGGCGTGGTCCGACTGGCGGCGGATAGACCTGCCGACCCTGGTGGCGGGTCCGGATCTCATCATCAGCCGGATTCCGGTCCGCTTCACTTACCCGGACAGTGAGCAGTCGTTGAACTCGGAGAACCTGGACGCAGCGATCGCGCGCCAGGGTGGTCTTTCACTCACTGATCTGGTCTGGTGGGACGTGAACTAGAACAAACCGACCTTACCCTTAGACGAAGCGCCCCTCGTAGTTCGCTACGGGGGGCGTCTTCGCGTGGATCGGTTCGGCGCTGTAGGCCGAGTTGCGGCCTAGCCCGAGCGCATGAACACCAAAATCAGCCCATAAGAGTGGGTCTGGTAGCCGGGACGGGTCGTGACCCCCATGGGGTAGACCTCCACCAACTCCACGTTCTGGGCCCGAAGCGAGTCCAAAACGCAGGTGTCCGCGATCCGCGTCCCGTCGACGTAGATTTGGGGGTTCGTCAGTGACCCGAAACTCACGTGGGTACGGAGGCTGATCTGCGGACAGGAGCCCGCCAGCCGCTGAACCCGGAAGTTGGGCACCTTGCCCTCCATGGCGTTGAGCAGGGAGCCCGGCTCCTCATCCAGAGTAACACCCGAGATGACGACGGCGCCCTCTCGGACCTCGACGCCGCCCGCGAGGCCGGCGGTCTCGTCTTCGGGCTGATGCGCCGCGCACGCCGCCAGCAGGATGGCGAGGGAGGCGAAGGTGGAGCGTGGGTACCGGATGGACATGAGAACCTCCTTGGCAAGCGCCAGTGAGCCCGCCGCCCACAGTTTTCTCTTTCCTCATAAATACTCCCGGGCCGGCGGACCTGCAAGCTCTTGGACCGGGCCTCAAACACAACACTGCTGACCAGTGGTCTGTTCCCGGACAGGCCGAAACCCAGCCCGGGCCTGACTATCAGCAAAAGGTGGATGGCCCCGACAGAAAGGAGCGCCGGAGGCCCGCGTACGCTGCGCGACCCCGACGCCATCAGCGGCTCCAGTCTTGGATTACTCGATGGCAGGGCGCGTCAGCGCCTACCTCTCCCCACACCGTATCGCGCGGCCGCCGGCTCCGGCGCGCGCAACGCCCAGACCGCGATCGGGTGCAGCAGCCAGCGAACCGCCGCTATCGTACCGTGCTCCACGGCTAGCCCCAGGCGACCCAGCGCAGGCAAGCCGTAGCGGACCAAGGCGTAGACCGCACCCATGAGGATGAATGGCATGAGCGGGAAGACTGCCCAGAGCATGAAAGCGGCGAAGATGCCGAGAATGGTAAGTCCACCGACAATGAGATCGAGAAAACCGATTCCGGGCATGGTCCAAGCCTCCCTGCGAGGTTGTTACGCACTTGTAATCTAAGCCTGGCACGAACCCATAGCCAGTCTCGCTAGCGGCCGCCTGCTGTGCCCCGCTCAGACGCGGTGCACGACACGCGCGCCCGGCGCCCGTAGCTGCAGCAGACTGCGCGCCTGGGCGGCGGGCATTCCGAAGATCGCGGTCCCGGCGGCGTCCGCCGAGATGCAGTCATCGGCCATGATGGTCACGCTGCGCATGGAGGCGCGGCGCGGCTCGCCGGTCGCGGGATCGAGCATGTGGTGATAGCGTCGACCGGCGTACTGGAAGTACTGGATGTAGTCGCCTGAGGTTGCCACGGCACGATCGCTGACCTCGACGGTGCCGACGAGCCCCTCCGGATCGTCGGGATCGCGGATCCCGACCTTCCAGGGATCTCCGTCCTCGGAAGTGCCGAGCGCGTAGAGGTCGCCGCCGACATTGACCAGCCCGT
>JASFTI010000131.1:0-8798 GCA_050053635.1 Gemmatimonadales bacterium | reverse complement strand
GCCGCCGGGCTGGAGCCGGTGGACAATCCGTCGGCGCTCTTCCTCCAAGGCCGGCAGGAGGTGACCAGCGGCTCGGCGGTCGTCGCGGCGCTCGAGGGCACGCGCCCGGTCCTGGTAGAGGTGCAGGCGCTGGTCAACAAGTCGGTCTACGGGTCGCCGCAGCGGGTGACCACGGGCTTCGACAGCCGGCGACTGGCGCTGCTGCTGGCGGTGCTCGAGCGGCGCGCGCGGCTACGTACTTCGGACCTGGACGTATTCCTCAACGTGGTGGGCGGCCTGCGACTGGTCGAGCCGGCCGCCGATCTGGCGGTGGTGGCGGCGGTCGCCTCGGCCATCCGCGACGTCGTGCTCGACGGTGAGTCGGTCTTCGTCGGCGAGGTCGGCCTGGGCGGCGAGGTCCGGCCGGTACGGCAGCTCGATCGGCGGCTCGGCGAGGCCGGACGGCTCGGGTTCCGACGCGCTTACCTGGCGGCGGCCTCCCAGATCTCCGCCAAGAACGCACCGGTCGCTCTGGAAAAGGTGTCCGACCTGAGGCGACTGATCGATGTCCTCTTCGCCAAGTAACTGGGCGGTAATCGTCGCCGCGGGACGCGGCGAACGATTCGGCGCGAGCGAACCGAAGCAGTTCGCCGCGCTGGCGGGAAAGCCGCTGGCGCTCTGGTCCGTCGAGACGTTTCGCGATCACCCGGCCTTCGCCGGCTTGACCCTGGTGCTTCCGCGGGAGAGCGTCGAGAGGCCGCCAGTCTGGCTGGAGCGGCTCGTCTCGGATCGCTTCCTATTGACAGCCGGGGGCGCCGAACGCTGCGACTCGGTCCGGCTCGGTCTGGCTACGGTGCCCGACGGGATCGAGTTCGTCGCGGTTCACGATGGCGCGCGCCCGCTGATCAGCGCTGCGGCGATCACGCGCGTTTTGGAGATGGCCGGTCCGGGTCGTGGCGCCGTCGCCGCCCGGCGCGTCACCGATTCGCTGAAAGAGACCGACGCGGACGGGCGGGTGCTGCGCGCGGTGAGCCGCGAGAACCTCTGGCGAGCAGAGACGCCTCAGATCTTTCCGCGCGGACCAATCGTCGACGTGCATCGCAGGGCGGCAGCCGATCGGTTCGTCGCATCGGACTGTGCCGGGCTCTGCGAGCGTTACGGCCTCGACGTCGTACTGGTTGAGATCGATGATCCCAATCCCAAGGTGACACATCGGCGCGATCTCCAGGTCGTCGAGTCGCTGCTCGCCTGGCAGCGCCCCGCGCCACGCGCGCGGCCCGGCGACTAGCGATGGATGTCCAGATCGTCCCGGCGGCGAGCGACGAGGGGCGCGAGCGGGCTGCCGTCATCGCCGCCGAGGTCCTGGCGGACGGTGGCCTCGTCGTTCACCCGACGGAGACCGTCTACGGGATCGGCGGCGACGGCTCGCCGTTGAACAATCGGCTGATCGCCAGGGTAAAGCGACGAGAGCCGGGCCAGCCGCTCCTCTTGCTGGTCCCCGATCTCGAGGTCTTGCACGCTTCGTTCCCGGCCCTCGAGTGGCCGGAAAAGGCTGACCGGCTGGCAGCCTCGTTCTGGCCGGGACCGCTGACGATCGTGGCGCGCTGCCCGGGTAGCCCGGACGGACTGCGGGGACCGGGCGATGGTTTGGCGGTACGGATAAGCCCCGATCCGACGGTGGCGAAGCTGCTGGCCGTCTGGCGGCGCCCGCTGACGTCGAGCAGTTCGAACCTGGCGGGGCACCAGCCGCCCCGGACGCTGGAGAACGCTCTCGAAGTGTTGAGCCGACGTGACGACCTGGAGGATATCGAGCGGCCGGTCGTCGCCCTCGACGCGGGGACGACCCGGGGCAGGCGGCCGTCGACGATCGTGAGCTTCGTCGAGTCGACGCCGCGCCTTTTGAGAGAAGGTCCTGTCAGCCGCCAGGAGTTGCAGGCTCGGCTGCCGGATCTCGTGTAGACTTTCTAAGGCGATGCCGCAGGACAGACCGACGACCTACAACATTCTCTTCGTCTGCACGGGGAATACCTGCCGCAGTCCGCTGGCCGAGGCGGTCGCCCGGCGGGCGCTGGAGTCGCGCGGTTGGGACCACGTGAGCGTGGACTCGGCGGGCACCTCGGCCACCTGGGGTGCGCCGGCGTCGGAGGGGTCGCGCGCCGCGGCGGCCGCGATCGGGCTCGATCTCTCGGGTCACCGCTCGCAGCCGGTCACGGCGGAGCTCGTGCAGGCCGCCGACATCATCTTGGCGATGACCACCAATCACCTGGAAGCTGTGGAAGCGATGGGTGAGGATCCGAAGGTATCGCTGCTCAGCGAGTTCATCGACGGCCCGGAGGCGGGCGAGCCCATCGCCGATCCGGTCGGCGGCTCGTCTGACGAGTACGCGGAAGCGCGCGACC
Organism: Gemmatimonadales bacterium; assembly: GCA_050053635.1. Classification (GTDB taxonomy): domain Bacteria; phylum Gemmatimonadota; class Gemmatimonadetes; order Palauibacterales; family KS3-K002. Next base: position 6,420 of record JASFTI010000131.1, on the reverse strand, counting down.
GCATCGCCCGCGCCGTCGAAGGCTTGCTGGTCCGCCTTTCCGCCATCCTATCGCCGTGACGCAACTCCGTCTGTACGCTCTGCTCGGTGCCCCGGTACACCACTCTCTTTCGCCGGCGCTGCAGAACGCCGCTATAAACGCTCTCGGGCTGGACGCCGTCTACGTCGCCCTGCGGACCTGGGACGAACTGGTCGGCCCGTTCATGAGGTCGCTGGCCCTGGCCGGTGGCGGCGGCAACGTCACGCTGCCGCACAAACGTGCCGCGGCCGCCGCCCTGGACCACCCCAGCGACGACGTCCGCGCGACCGGCGCGTGCAACACCTTCTGGTGGGATGAAGGCCGCGGGTTGTGCGGCGACAACACCGACGTCGCCGCGTTTCGCAAAGCCGCCGAGGCGCTGCTCCGCGAGGAGCTGGCCGGTTGCCGGGTGCTGCTCTTGGGCGCCGGCGGTGCGGCGCGGGCCGTCGTGCATGCCTGCCGCGGCGCCGGCGTCGACCGGGTCGAGATCCTCAACCGGACCCGGGAGCGGGCGGAAGCGCTGGTGGCGGACCTGGGCGCGCCGCCGGGCGTGCAGGTGCTGGAGGGCGGGGAAGCGGTGGCGGGAGAAGCGTACGACCTGGTCGTGGACGCGACCTCGCTGGGTCTTGATCCTTCCGATCCGCTACCGCTGGAGCCCGAGGCCGTTCGGGCGCGGGCGGTCCTCGACCTGGCGTACGGCCGCGACGCAACGCCGCTGGTTCGCGCGGCAGGCGCGGCTGGCATCGAGGCCGCCGACGGACGGCTGATGCTGGTCGAGCAGGCGGCGCTTTCGTTCAGGAGATGGTTTGATCGTGACCCACCGCGGGAAGTCATGCTCCAGGCTGTTGGGCTGATGGCATAGCCGGGGGGACTTCGACATTCGACAGTCGATAGCCTACGGCCGATTTTTCGGCTTTTTCTCAACTACCGACGACCGACGTTCACAATCGACGCTCGACGTCGGGCATCGTGGGTCGAGCGTTGGACATCGCGCCGAGCTTGCCGCCGAAAATTGAAAATCGGCTGTCGGCTGTGGAATGTCGAATCCGCGTTCCCTGGCCAGCCTAGAAGACGATGCTGGCACACGTAAGGCCGCCGCCGGCTTTATGCGATTCGGAGATATCGATCTCCAGCGTATCGAACCCGGCCGCCTCGATCTTTCTCCGGGTCCCCGGCGCTCCTGCCGGCACGAGCGCGACGCCGTTGATCGACAGGCAGTTGGCGGCGTGGGCCTCGTCGGCAGGTACCGTGATCCTGTCGTAGCGGGCGAAGAGGTCCTCGTCGAGGTGGCCCGGAAGGTGAACGATCGCGCCGTCGCCCAGGTAGGTGCAGGCCGACTTCAGGTGCAGGATGCCGCTCACCGCCACGGGGACGATCTCGTAGCCGGCGTCGCCCAGTAGTCTCGCCAGTTGCTCGGCCGCCAGCCTGGTCGTCCGAGTCGATAGCCCGACATAGAGACGATTGTCGATCCTGAGGACGTCGCCGCCATCCAGGGTCGCCGGTCCCGCGATGCGATGAACGGTCTTCAGGTCCGCCAGGATCTCCTCGACCGCCGCAGTTTCACCGCGCCGTGTCTCGGCCCCGGGAGCGGCGATGATCGCTCGGTCGCCCAGCACCAGCGCCGTGTCCTCGACGAAGGGGCAGTCGGGGAAGCGGTCGTCGGCGGCGATGCGAATCAGCGTCAGCCCCAGCTCCTCCAGAGTCCGACAGTACCGCTCGTGCTGTTCGCGAGCCCGCTCGACGTCGATGGGCTCGCCGGGCTCGCCGGGAGTGATCGCCCGGTCGAAGGTGCCGGGTACTCCCCTCACAATGGCCTGCTTGCCGCTCGGTGTCCGCACTCGATACCTCGCTGCTCGAATTCGACCGAGAGAGAATATGACACCGCGGCTTCGGCGCAGCCATGCTGACGGGTCCTACCGAGCCGGGGCCGCTGGCCGGTCCGTGCCAACGGCGGTAATTTGGTCATAGCGGGGCCGCGGACCGATGGCCCCTTTTCTCGTTGGACTGCACCAAAAGGCCAGTATGTTACAGATGCGAGCGTCACTGAGTTACAGTCTTGGGTTCTGTTTGATGTTTGCTGTCCCGGCGTTATCGCAGGAGCGTGATATCTACGAGTTCGGATGCACGAGGAATCCTATGAGAGCCATATCGGTGTGGTTGCTGGAGAGATGAATGATTCGGTGAAGCGAGAGAAGCCATCGTGGATCTTGCGTCTTATAGGCACCGGCGTTGTTATTGCCGGCGCGGCGCTCGCGCTATGGCTGAGGCAGCCTGGCTGGGTCTTCCTTGTAGTCGCGGGAATCATCATCTACCATGGCGGCCGCTTGCCGAAACCTCACCGATAAGTGTGACGCGGATGATCGGCTCAGTGCTGGTTCTGGTCTCGCTGCTGGTAGGTGCCTCCGTCACGGGCGGTGGCACGGCGGTTCAGCAAACCTCCGACTGCGACGCCAAAGTGGCTCACGACCTCTTCGTAGACACTTGGCTGGGCGATCTCGAAGCTGGGGAGCGGAGGTGCCTGCTTCTGGCGATGGAACCGGGAGAGTTCGCGCGCCTCTCCATCGCCGCTGACTCCGGCATGTTCCAGGCGATGGTCCTGCCGCCCGGGGATACGATCCCCGTCCTGCGGATACAGGTCTGGGGCGGGGAAGAGAATGGTCAAGCCCTCGCGTGGGAGGCGGCCGAGCTCGGAAACTATCGGGTCTTGCTACAAGCGGACGTCGGCGGTTATGAGCCCGAGGCGAAGGGCGTGGAGGTCTCGCTCGAGGACCACCAGTCGGCGACCCTTCGACGGAGACAGCGCCAGGAGTTGGCGGCGGATCCACGGGTCCGCTGGCTGGCGGATAATGCCATCGCTGTGCGGTCGATCTCTCCAACCGACACGGAATTCTCCGATCTCGAATCCCTCAGAGATATCCTCGCGGGTGTCCGCGTGGTGTTGCTCGGCGAGGCGCACCATGGGGACGGCTCGGACTTGCTGGCGAAGAGCCGGCTCGTCCGTTTCCTACACGAGGAGATGGACTTCGATGTGCTCGCTTTCGAGGCCAGCCTCTATGCGGTTGCCAAGGCGTGGCAGGCGATCAAGAGCGGTGAGCCCCCACATGACGCGCTACTGAAAGGGGTGAGCCGGCTTTGGGTGAATTCGGAGCAGGTGCAACCACTGATCGACTACGTCGGCGCCGCTGCACGCACCGAGAATCCGTTGGAGCTGGCGGGATTCGATCCGCAGTTTTCCGGGTCGGCGGCTGAGGAGACTCTAGTCAGCGAACTGACGGAGTTCTTAGGGACAAACGAGCTGACCGATCTGCGCGTCGAGCTCGAGGGTGGAAGTGGGGAGCTCCTACAGGCTGTCCTCGAATCGCGCTTCTACTCCGATCCCGCCTCACTTCCCGACTCGATCGGGCAGCTGGGTTTCATCCGCTTCCTCAGAGAGATGGCCCGAGATATCGAAGCCGCGGTGGACTCCCGCGAGGCGAAGTTCTGGTCCCAGATACTTCGGAGCACGGCGTTGCAGGCTCGTGTACTGTTCGACGGGGCGGCGGGACGCGGATACGACGACAGCCGCGATCGGCAGATGGCCGAGAACCTCGTGTGGCTTGCCAACGAGTACTTCCCGGGCCGGAAGATCATCGTCTGGGCCCATACGGGTCACGTCATGCGGAATCCGACGATGCTCGAGCGCGAAGCGTGGGCGGACTACCTTATGGGGGACGGCGTCTGGGAGGCACTGGGTGAGGAGAGCTACGTGGTCGGCTTCTCGTCGTACGACGGGTCGTACCGTTGGATCAACCTACCGCGCATGCCCACCTGGACCATCGTGCCGGATCAGCATCCGGCGGCCGAGTTCGAGGAGTTGATGGTCGCGGCGGGTCACGAGCTGGCGATCGTCGATTTGCGGGCGGCCCGCGAGTCCGGCGCCTGGCCCGGCGGATCGTTCCTCGCTCGCCCGCTGCTTTACAGCTGGACTTCGCGCTGGAGCGAGTCCATGGATGCGATCTTCTTTATCCGGACTCAGGAGCCAAGCAGGCTTGTAGGTTCAGCCCAGCGCTAGGATCCCTTCTAGCCTCTCCGCGTACTCCCGGCTCGCCGCGTCCCGCGTTACGAACTCGATCTGGTCGGCGCTCGTGATCCCGAGGCCGAGCTCCACAGCCCGTGCCATCTGCTCCTGCTCGAAGATCTTGCGGCCCATGATCGCCTCGTTCGAGCCCAACTCCTTCAACACCGCCAGACCCACGGCATCGATCGCCACCCGGTCGTCGCCAGCGATGATCACGTTCGCCTGCTTCAGCTCGCCTTGCGACGGGCCGCCGTCCGTGAAAGCGACCACCCCGTCCAGCAGGATGAGCTGCGGCTGGTATCCCGTGTTGAGCTCGGCGATCATCCGCCGCATGTCCGGCGAGCGGTGCAGCGGCCGGCGGATATTCTTCGGGGTGAGCCCCACCGACAGCTTGAGCGACATCGTGAACACGCCGCCGAAGCCGTGCGTCTTCAGGCAGCAGGTCGACACGTTGTACTCGGCGTTCACCACCTGCCGCGGCAACCAGAACCCGTCCGGCCAGTGCGTGCCGCTCGCACCGAAGTGCCTCCAGTCGGCCTCGGGGATCTCCTCGTAGTTCACCACGCCGAATCCCAGGTCACTGGCCAGATCGAAGATCCCCTTCTGCTCCATCACGCGCCGCGTGTCTGGCGGCCCGCTCGACTCGCCCAGCGTGATCTCGCGCGCGCCGCGCTCACGCAGCTCGTAGACGAGCTGGCTCAGCGTGTCGTTGTGCGTCGACGCCGGAGTGTCGCCAGCCGTGTTGAAGTTCGGCTTCAGCAGGACCCGCTTGCCGCTCACTCCACTGAGGTCGAGCAGGCCCAGCGCTTGCGCCACACCGTGTTTCCGATCCGAAGTGCGAACCAGGGCGATCCGGGTCTTTTCCGAGCCGAGCCCGAAAAAATGCGTCAGCCCGATGTGTGGCAGAACCACGAGACCGGCGCCGGTCGTACGAAGAAAGTCCCGGCGATGAATAGGGCGACCGTATGTGTGCATGGTGCTCTCGAGATGCTGGGAGTTGGCTTGGAAGTGACCGTCGTGACGGCCGTGTCGCAAATCGGAAGCTAGCGTCGCACGGACGAGATTGGCAAGCAGCTTGCGCCCGGCGACGTCCAGAAGACTGCATGGGCTTGGAGCAGCCGCTCGGCGCGCAGGCTGCGATTCGCACGACCCTTCTCCCAATCGCCGCTCTTGTCCCAGCCACCCATGCGGCGTAGTCTGAGGCAAGTACCGCTGCATACCCCACCGCCTTCTGACGACTTATGCGGCGAACGCCCGCTTCCCTATAGTCCCTATAGGATGTCGCGCTGAGGGATGCCTCAGCTGAAGAACCTGTTAGGCGGACCGGAGGCGTCTGATGGATCTACTTCACGACTTCCTGAACTGGGCATGGGCTCGCCACCACAACCCGCTCAGCTGGTACATCCGACCACTCTTTGTCCTGCCCTACTGCTACTTCGCATACAAGAAAAGTAAATGGGGCGTTGCACTGACGATTGTGGCCGTGCTTTCTAGCATGTTCTGGTTTCCAGCACCAGAGACGACGGATCCGCGTGCGGCGGCGTTCTTGGCCATGGAGCAGCAATACATCACTGGGTCCTGGACTTTCGGCAAGGTGGTGATGACGGCGCTCGTCCCCGTCTGGTTCATTGCCTTGGCCTGGGCGTTCTGGCGGCGCTCATGGTTGGCCGGCTTTCTCGTGATCAACGTGGGCGCGTTGCTCAAGGTCATCTGGAGCTTCTATTTCGGCGGAACCAGCGCCTGGAGCATCATTCCGGCCGTCAGTCTGGGAGCCTTGGTGATCAACGGCGTAATGCTGTATGCGTATCGGCGGGCTCGCCGGCGACCCGGGAATTCGCTACTTCCGGCCGCCTGAGTACCTAACGATACGACCCCCGTGCTCCTGCGGGGCGCAGCCGCCTTAGAACAGGATGAGACGTGATGGCCGATGCAAGAAATGAGATATCATCGGTAGGTACAGTGCGCACATTCCTGAGAGTTGGGTCATGCTCGGAAGCGCTTTGCAAAGTTCTCGACCGCGCATTCGATTACCAGTTGAAACTCGAGGAGCGCGCCTCCATGCCCTTCGCGGGCGGAATTATGCAGAGCCTTGTGGAATCCTCTCGTGCTCAAAACAACGCGGTCGCTGCCGCGCAGAATCGACGGACATTTGTGTAGGCCTGGGATGGATTCTCCGGTACCTAAGACAGACCCCCGCATCCAGCATCTTGAGATCAGTGAGGATACGCTGACTGTCGATCTCGCAGACGGTCGGCGGCTGGCAGTACCTCTCACCAACGTGGCCGGCCTTCTTCGAGGGTTTCCAGCAACGGCCGCCCTGGCGGGAGGTCTATGAAGATCAAGAA
>JASFTI010000130.1:0-8807 GCA_050053635.1 Gemmatimonadales bacterium | reverse complement strand
CCCTACTGGCAAGACCTGGCGGACGCCGGCAAAGGTCCGTCGATGGGGTGGGTGTTCCTCGGCTCGTTCAACACCGAAATGGCAACGGGCGGTATCGAGACCACGGGAGTACCGTTCGAGGCCGGTGCCTCGGCGAACGACATGGATTACCTGCACGCCATCAACTGGCAGCGGGCAGAGCAGATTTATCAGTCGGGGGACGGTGTGCGCCGGATCCAGGGGATGAGCGTGATCCCACTCGACGTGTCGGTCAGCGAAGGACTGCTCTACCTCGTCCCCGAGCCCAAGAGTCCACACGGCGCCGATGTCACGCCTGATGGCCAGATGATCGTCACAGCCGGCAAACTGGATCCGCACGTGTCGGTCTACTCGTTCGAGAAGATCCAACACGCAATCGCCAACGAAACGTTCTCCGGACGGGATCCGTTCAACTTGCCGATCCTCGACTTCGACGCGGTGCTGGAGGCGCAGGTCGAGCTGGGGCTAGGACCGCTGCATACCCAGTTCGACGGTCGCGGCGGCGCCTACACGTCGCTGTTCATCGAATCGGCGGTGGCCAAGTGGAGCCTCGAGGACTTCACGTTACAGGAGAAGATCGACGTCCACTACAACATCGGCCACCTGGCGGCGGCGGAGGGTGATACGCGCTCGCCGGACGGAAACTACCTGGTGGCGCTCGACAAGTGGTCGATCGATCGGTTCATGCCGGTGGGTCCGCTGCATCCGCAGAACTTCCAGCTGATCGACGTCAGCGGCGAACCGATGCAACTGCTGTACGACATGCCGATCGGCATCGGCGAGCCGCACTACGCGCAGATCATTAAGGCGGACAAGCTCGACCCGTGGCTCGTCTATCCCGAAGTCGGTTTCGACCCGCACGCCATGGCGTCCGATCCCGATGCCGTCGGCTCGGGCGAAGAAAGAATCGAGCGGGACGGGAACACGGTGGACGTGTACATGACCGCGATTCGTAGCCACTTCACGCCCGAGCACATCAAGGTCCGCCAGGGAGATCGGGTGAGGATTCACCTGACCAGCCTCGAGACCATACGCGACGGCACGCACGGCTTCGCCATCGACAAGTACAACATCAACGTCAGCCTGGAACCGGGCGAGTCGGAGGTGATCGAGTTCGTCGCCGACCAGGCCGGCGTATATCCGTTCTACTGCAGCGAGTTCTGCTCGGCGCTGCACCTCGAGATGGCCGGTTACCTGTTAGTCGAGCCCTAAGGCTCGGGAAGGAGAACGGCGATGAATACCAAGAAGCTGCTGGTTGCCGTAACCGCCCTGACCCTGCTGAGTGGGCGCGCCCTGGTAGGCGTGCCCGCCCAGGATCAAGACGAGGACAAGACGAAGGCGGAGAACTGGATCGCTCAGGCCGACAGTACCAAAGCCCTGGTCGAAGGTGTGCTGGCCAGCGCGATCGAGGCGGGCGCCGCGGAACACCCGGTGGCGAGCGGGCAGGCCACGGACGCTCGACACTGGCTAGACGAGGGGGCCACGGCGCTGGCGACGGCCAAAGAGGCGCTGGCGGCCGAGGACTACGAGAGAGCGGCTAACGCGGGCAACATGGCCTGGCAGTACTACGTAAAGGCGGGCACGTCTGCGGTGCTGGCCGCCAAGCTGGTCAGCGGAGGGGGTCGGCGATGAGTCCAGCTCAGCTGTTTGGGGGGGAGTTGTCGCGGGCTTCTCGCATGCTGGTTTTGGCCGCGGCGCTCCTCCTGATCCCGTCGGCGTTCCTGCCCGTATGGAAGATTACGCTGGTCGCCCCGCAGTACCCGGAAGGGCTGTCTTTGGCAATCTATCCTCACAAAGTCGCCGGCGAGATCCAGGAAGTGAACATCCTGAACCACTACATCGGAATGAAGGAGATCGAACAGGATGAGTTCCCGGAGTTCCGATTCATCCCGTTCCTGATCCTGCGCTTCCTGGCGCTGGCCGTGCTGGCGGCTATGGTCGCACGTCTGGAGATCGGAGCGCTCGGTTGGATCGATTTCTTGGTCTTCGGGCTCGTAATGCTCTTCGACTTCCAGCATTGGCTGTACCAGTACGGGCACGACTTGTCGCCGGGCGCGCCGATCAGGATGGACCCGTTTACGCCGAAGTTCATCGGCACGACCCAGGTAGCCAATTTCACCGTGAAGAGCTGGCCGGCGGCCGGCGCTGTCATGATGGCGATCGCCGGGCTGCTGGGGCCCGTCGCGTTGTTCGTGGAGTGGCGGCGCCGCAAAGAGACTGCCCCTTCGGTTCCGCAGGCTCAGGTCTGATGTTTTGGGCTGCAGTCCTCGTCATCACTCAAGCCCTCAACGTGGGTCCGGCAGGGCGGTATCCGACCATCGGGGCCGCCCTCGCCGCGGCCCGGCCGGGCGACACGATCCGAGTGGCGGCGGGAGTGTACCGAGAGAAGATCGTCGTCGAACTACCGGTCGTGCTCGTCGGCGCGGGCCGCCCCGTCATCGATGGTGAAGGGGAAGGCAGCGTCGTCCAGCTCAGGGCGCCTGCCGTGTTCTCGGGGTTCGAAGTCCGTTCGTCGGGCAGGCTCCTGGATCGGGAAGACGCCGGGGTTCTGGTCTCGGCCGACTCGTGCGTGATCAGCGATAACCTGCTCGAGGATGTGCTGTTCGGCATCTACCTGAAGGACAGCGATGGCAGTCGCGTGATCGGGAATCGCGTGGTTGGGAAGGATCGGGCGCTGGGCGTGCGGGGCGACGGCATCCGCCTGTGGAATAGCAACGGCGTCTTGGTGGAGGACAACGTGGTACGTCGCACGCGCGACGTCGTCATCTACTTCAGCCATGGTCTCATCTTCCGCAACAACCTCGTTACGGACGGTCGTTACGGACTGCACTACATGTACAGCAGCAACAACTTGTTCGAGCGCAACGAGTTCGCGCGCAACGATGTGGCGGCGTTCATCATGTACTCCTCGGACATCGTGCTGCGCGACAACATCTTCGGGCAGGCGAGCGGACAGAGCGGGTTCGGGATCGGCCTCAAGGATGCCGATCAGATCGAGGTCGCGCAGAACCTGATCGTCCAGAACCGTGTTGGCCTATATCTCGACAACTCGCCCGCTGCCAGCGACGCCGAGAACCGCATCGAGGGGAACGTCTTCGCCTTCAACGATGTAGCGCTCGGCCTGCTGCCCGCCGTCCGCCGGAACACGTTCGCGGAGAACAGCTTCATCGCCAATATGCGCGATGTCTCCGTGTCGGGCGGCGGTACGGCACTGGCCAACCGTTGGGCGGGCAACCGCTGGGACGGGGCGGCTGCTTGGGACGCGGACGGGGACGGCGAGCTGGATCTGCCGTACCGAGTCGACCGGTTGTCCGACGATCTGTTCGCCCGCTATCCCCAGCTGAGACTGTTCGAACTGAGTCCGGCGGCTGCGGCTCTCGATGCGCTGGGCAGGTTCTTCCCGCTGCTCGAGCCGCAACCGATCATCGTAGACTCGACCCCGAAGCCGCTGGCTGAGCGGGCTCGGCTGGTGGATCTCGGGCCCGACTGGCTGCGGGCTGTGCGGCGAGGGTCCTCGGGTCGAGCGCCGCTGGTCGCGGCGCTCTGGTTGGGGCTGGCCGGGATCTCGCTGTGGGGGGTGCGTCGATGGCCGCTATGATCGAGGCCCGTGGGCTGAGCAAGCGATTCGGGTCACGGCTCGTTTTGGACGACCTCGAGTTCGAGGTGGAACGCGGTGGGCGCCTGGCGCTGCTGGGCCTGAACGGGGCTGGGAAGACCACGCTGCTGCGCTGTCTGATGGGCGTGCTGTCGTTCGAGGGTGCTGTTCGGCTCGACGGGGTCGATGTGGCGAGGGCCGGGAAACGTGCTCGTGGCCTGATCGGCTATGTCCCCCAACGGCCGCCGCTCTTCTCGATGCCGCTCGACACGATGGTCGAGTTCTTCGCGGAGCTGCGCGGAATCTCCCGGGAGCGGATCGTCGAGCGCCTCGAAGGTCTCGGTCTGCCGCTGTCCGAGACGGGCGGCCTCGCGCTTCGCGAGCTGTCGGGCGGCATGGTGCAGAAGGCGCTTCTCGCCGTCGCACTCGCCGCTGATCCGCCGCTCCTGTTGCTCGATGAGCCGACCGCGAACCTCGATCCGCGAGCCCGAGCCGAGTTCATGCGCGCCCTGAGAGGCGTGGACCCGCACACCACCGTGCTGCTTGCCTCTCACAGGCTCGATGAGGTCGAGATGATCGCCGATCGCGTCTGGATACTCCACGAAGGCCGCCAGGTCTTCGACGGGACGATCGATGAATTGCGTGCCCGAGCGCACGCCGACAGCTGGCTGTGGGTGCGCACCAGGCGCGAACGCCGCGATGATGTGCGACGTGCGTTCACCGCGCGGGCCGGCGAAGCGCGGGTCGTCGCAAATGGCACGCACGTGGCCGTCCAGCTTCCCGCCGCCGGCCGGGCCGAGGCACTCTCCGAGCTGCAGCTCAGCGGTGTGCCGATCGACGACTTCTGGGTCGTCGGACCATCTCTCGAGGAGATCGTGCAGAACTTCTTCGACGGGGAGGGGAGTCGGTGAGTCGTAATCGCGTGCTGCGCACTTTGGTTCGCCGCGAACTCGGCGAGTCGCTGCGATCCCGCTGGTTCGTGGCATACTCGGGAATCTTTCTGCTTGGCGCTCTGGCCCTGACTTTCTTCGGGCTGAGCGGCTCGGAAATCTACGGGTACCGCGGTTTCGCCAAGGTGATGGCCGGGCTCGTTCACCTCGCCTTGCTGTTCGTTCCACTCATGGCGCTCTTCCCCGCCACGGCGGCGATCGCCGGCGAACGCGAGATCGGTAGCCTCGAATACCTGGTGAGCCAGCCGCTCAGCTTCGGCGAGCTTTTCTGGGGCAAGTGGCTGGGCGTGAGTCTCGCCGTCTGGCTCTCCCTTTTCCTCGGCTTCGGCCTCGCCGGTGCCGTCGCCGTATATGCGGGCACCCCGTGGCAGCTCATCGCCCTGCTTCTCGCCCTCACCCTCCTGCTCGCCGAGGCGTTCGTCGCCGTCGGGCTGCTGTGCTCCGCGCTGGCCCGCACTCGGGCTCGCGCTACCAGTGCCGGCCTCATCACATGGATCGTTGCCATCGGCCTGGGCACCTTGGGAGTGATGGGGCTCGTGTTGCGCTGGGGCTTGCCCCGCTTCGTCCTCACCCTCTGGGCCTTCGCCAACCCGGTGGAGGCGTTTCGGCTCGGCGTGATCGCCAGCCTCGACAGCGATGGCAGCCTCTTGGGCCCCGTCGGCCGGGCCTGGATCGCGAACTGGGGCGCTGGAGGGGTGATCGCCCTCTGCTTGGCCACTCTGGCCCTCTGGACGCTCTTCCCCGCGCTGCTCGCCTGGTGGCGATTCCGGCGGCCGCAGGCCTGGTCGGCTCTCTGATCGCTTAAGCTCAGAAGATTTCAGGTCTTCCAGCCGAGGCCAATCGACCCAAAGTCCGCTGTTGGGACACATTGTCCCTGGGCAGTGTAGGGAGGTGGGCGGAAGGTGGGAGCCAAACCTCTGAACCGATTGTGGCGCTGAGAGTTACACCCTGTGTATATTAAGCGGATTTGTGGCACGGAATCCGCCACAGGCTCGACGGCGGAGTAGCGTGCTTTATAAGGACAGGATTCTTCGAGTACGGGCGAGAGAGGACGAGCGACAGTGGCGACGAAGACACGGGCGGCGAGCAAGAAGAAGCAGACAGGTAAGGGTGGCGAGCAGAAGGGACCCGAGATTATCCGGGTGCCGGAGACGACGGTGGAGATCGTCTCCGATTCGGGTGAGGGTGCCCAGAAATGCGGCCAGATCTTCGGGGCGGTCTGCGCGAAGATGGGCAACGGCGCCTGGACGGTCGAGATCATCCCGGCCGAGATCCAGCCGCCGGCCCGCAGCAAGGCGGGCGGCAGCGGCAACCGAGTGCGCTTCGGCACCGATGAGATCACCAACTGGGGTGACGCGACGAATCTGGTGGTGGCGTTCAACGAGCAGGTGCTGCTGGGTCGCATCGAGCTTGGAGCGCTGGCCGAGGATGCGATCGTGTTGCTGGAAAACCAGTGGGCCACCCACCCGGACGAAGATATCCAGAGGGAGTGGCAGGAGGGCCTGAAGGAGCTCGCCAAGCACGACTACCGGATCGTCGAAGTCCCGATGGAGGAAGAGTGCCTCAAGATCGTCGAGGACACACGCCGCGGTAAGAATATGTTCGCCCTGGGGCTGCTTGCCTGGATCTACGATCGGGACCGGGCTCTGATCGACGCGCAGATCGCTCATCAGTTCCGCAAGAAGGGAGAGGACATCTACCAGCGGAACGTGGAGCTGATGGAGGCTGGCTACGCCTGGGCGGAGACGAACCTCGATTTCCGCATTGAGGTGCCGACGGTGCCGTCGGATGTCCCGAAGGTCGTGATGAATGGGAACGAGGCCGTCGGCATGGGGGTGATCGCCGCCGGGATGGAGCTCTGCTCGATGTATCCGATCACGCCGGCCACCTCCGCATCCCACTACCTGGGCGACGTCTTCGAGAAGTTCGGCGGCGTCGTCCATCAGGCCGAAGACGAGATCGCCGCCGTCGGCGTCGCCATCGGGGCGTCCTACGCCGGCAAAGTCGCATGCACGATTACCTCGGGCCCCGGACTCTCGCTCAAGCAGGAGTTCCTCGGCCTGGCGGTCATGCTCGAGGTGCCGCTGGTGGTGGTGGACGTGCAGCGCGGCGGCCCGAGCACCGGGCTGCCGACGAAAGCCGAGCAGTCCGACCTGCTGACCGCCTGCTTCGGCCAGCATGGTGATTCGCCCCACGTGGTGATGGCGGCGGCGACGATCGAGGAGTGCTTCCATATCATGATCACGGCACGTCGCATCGCGGAGGCGTTCAAGACGGTAGTGATCGTTTTGACCGACGCGAACCTGGCGACGGGCGTGCAGCCGTTTGCGCGGCCACAGGTCGACCCACGCTGGCAGCAGGCGCCGGTCAGCCTCGCGCCGGTGCCGCCTGAGGTGCCGCCCTACGATTGGGATCCGCGGACCGGTCTGACGCCGCGGCGCGTTCCAGGACAGCCCGGCGGTATGTTCACGGCCACGGGCCTGGCGCACAACGAGTGGAGCAAGGTGGCTTACGACCCCGACAGCCACCAGCGGGGCTGTCAGATGCGGAGCCGCAAGGTGGCGGTTCTACAGTCGACGCTGAAGCCACCCGAGATCCGCGGCCCCAGCTCCGGTGAACTACTGGTCGTCGGCTGGGGTAGTACGAAGGGTGCAATAGAAGAAGCGGTGGATAGAGCGCGGGCCGAGGGGCTCTCGGTCTCCTCATGTCACATCACGGTCCTCTCGCCGCTGCCACCGGGGCTCAAGGAGATGTTCAGCCGCTTCGACCGGGTGATGACCGTCGAGCTGAACTACAGCGACGAGCCCGATGAGCCTTACATAACGGAGGAGAACCGGCGTCGCGCGCAGCTCTGCAGGTTGTTGCGCGAGGCGACGCTGGTCGACGTCGACTGCTGGTCGCGCGTGCCGGGACAACCGCTGCGCCCCGGCAGTATCCTGAAGGCGATCAAGCAGAGACTGGAGATGGGAGCTAAGGTATGACGCACTACGGGTGCTCGCTGCTCAGCTGTGGGGTCATCGACGATCGCCACTTCGAGATGGAAGACTACCAGGGCGCTATCGCGCGCTGGTGTCCGGGGTGTGGCGACCACAGCATCCTGACGGCCATGCAGCGGTTACTGGAAGAAGAGCAGCTGAAGCCCGAGGAGACGGTCTTCGTTTCCGGCATCGGGTGCTCGAGCCGCTTTCCGCATTACATGAAAACGTACGGTTTCCACGGCCTGCACGGCCGGGCGCTGCCGGTTGCCACCGGCATCAAGCTCGAACGGCCGGACCTCCACGTCTTCGTGACGATGGGCGACGGCGACTGCTGTTCGATCGGTGCCGGCCACTGGATCCACGCGACCCGCTACAACGTCGACATGGTCGCGCTGCTGCTCGATAACAACATGTACGGTCTGACGAAGGGGCAGACGTCGCCCACGACGCCGGCCAGCTTCCCCAGCAACACCCAGCCGCACGGCAGCTACCTGCAGCCGCTGAACCCGCTGACGACGACGCTCGGCGTGACCAACGCTTCCTTCGTCGCGCAGACGGCGGAGTGGATCCCGGCGCACCTCTTCGAGACGTTGAAGGCGGCCTATCACCACAAGGGTTTCGCCTTCGTGCGGATCCTGCAGCGCTGCCCGGTCTACACGGAAGGGATCTATCAGGATGCCGTACGCCAGCCCGACGTGATCGAGATGCTCATCCACGACGATGGGATTCATATCCCCGATCTGGATGAGATCTACAAGAACCAGATCATCCACGACCCCGGCAACCTCGACGAGGCGCGCCGGCTCGCCGAGCCGTTCGAGAAGTTCCGACTCGGCATCTTCTACAAGAACGAGCAGCGGCCGCGCTACGAGGATCTGCGCAGGCTGCCGATGCACACGGCGGAGAAGAAGGTCGTGCTGCTAAACGAGGAGTTGGATCGATATGCCGTCTGAGTTGGATCCCAGGGTCGAAAAGGCCCTGCACGCTCTGGCCGGTCCGATCGAGACCTTCCGGTCGGCGGTGGTTACGACTGTCGAGGATGTGCGCGGCTATCTGGCCAAGCACGAGTCGCAGGACGAAGGCCCCGACGGCGGTGTCGCGGTGGGCCTCGGCACCTTCGCGGCCGGGCGCATCGACTTCGGGCGCTTTTCCAGCCTGACAAAGACCGGCGGCCGCGAGGGCGATCCGGAAGCGGTTCGCAAGGTGGAGAAGGCGTTGGATATCCTCCGCACTATCGCGGCGGGCGACGACGATGCCTTCTATCTC
>JASFTI010000129.1:0-8889 GCA_050053635.1 Gemmatimonadales bacterium | reverse complement strand
CGGGGGCGAGGTCGAGGCGGCCGCCGGCGGGTACGGTCAGCGCGTCGACCGGCACCATCTTCATCGTGCCGCCCTCGCGCTCGGTGCGATGGATCTCGGCGACGTCGGCAACCGCGGTAGAGACGGCGAGCAATTCGTCGTCGACGTCACCGTTGTTGGTCATCGAGAAGTACATGGCGGCCCGCTCGCCGGTTACGGGCTCGGTGACGAAGACCTGCGAGACCTCGAGGTCGATGCTCTCCGGTGTTTCGCGCGATGTGCAGGCGAGAGCCATCGTGATGGTCAACGCGAGGATCACCGGGCTGCGAACCGGGTATATCGAGTTCGTCATCATCACTCCCAGCGCTCGTTCACCAGCTTGGGAAGATCGTAGGCCCAATCGGTCTGGCGCGTCCCGAACGGGTAGGCGAGGTGCGCGAGGTTGTCTCTGGTGAAGGCGAGGACGCGGGCCGAGTGGCCGACCAGGTAGCCGCCGCCCTCGGTCTCCTCGATCACCGAGGCCGGCAGCCCCAGGGCGATCTGGATCTCGTTGACCTCATCGCGGTCCCCGCGGAGACCTATGAAAGAGCTATCGAAGTTGTCGAGCCAGAGCCGGAGCCGTTCCGGCGTGTCGCGCTCGGGATCGGTGGTGACGAAGATGACCTTGATCTGACTCCTCACCTCGAGGGGGAAATCGTCGAGCACGGCCCCGATATTCGCCATGTGGATCGGGCAGACGTCGGGGCAGTATGTGTAGCCGAAGAAGAGGAGCGTGACATAGCCCTCTGTCTCTGCCCGGAAATCGAACGGTTGGCCCTCGGTGTCGGTGAGGGTGAAGTCGACCTTCTCCTGGGGACGCGGCATCATCCAGCCGCGATAGCCGGTCGCGCTGGCACCATCGTTGCCAGTCGAGCAGGAGATATGCAACAGTATACAGGCCCACGCTGCCAGCGTGGCCGGGAGGATCCGGCGGAGCCGCCGAGGGGTGCTGCGAAACCCGGTGTCCATGATGACTCGTCGGGGAAGATGGTGCGCGGCGATCCGCCGTCAAGCGTGCCCGATTTGGGGCGATCATGAACAGCTATAGAGAGACGGGAAGCGGCCGGGGCCGTGAGATGCTCCTTTGGAGCATCGCCTTCGTGCTCACGGTGAGTGCAGCGGGCTACCAGCGGTTCACCGGCCCCAGCTACCCGGCCCGCGGCACGTTCGAGGTCGCGGGGCAGACCTACGACTACCGCCTGATCCGCAACACGCTGACGACGGGCGACGCCCGGGTGGCGATCCCCGATCCCGGCGTCCCCGGCGCACTGCATTACAAGCGCTACCGGACCGAGGAGGGTTTCACGTCTCTGCCGTTGCGGGTGGACGATAGTGAGCTCGTAGGCCAGCTGCCGGTGCAGCCGCCGGCGGGCAAACTCGAGTACTTCCTCACAGTGAGGACACCGGCCGGTGTGATCCGCGTGCCAGGCGAAGCCGAGGGCAGCGTGATCATCCGCTTCAAAGACCCGGTGCCCTGGTACTCGCTGGCGCCGCACATCGCGATGATGTTTCTGGCGCTGCTGGTCGGCATGCGGGCGGGACTGGCCGCGCTGTTCTCGCCGGCTCCGATGCGGCGGCTGGCCTGGACGACACTCGTCATCATGACGATCGGCGGGATGATCCTCGGCCCGATCAACCAGTGGTACGCGTTCGGCGCCTTCTGGACCGGCTGGCCATTCGATTACGACCTGACTGACAACAAGGTGCTGATCATGTGGCTGGTCTGGATCGTGGCCGGCGGCGTGATCTGGTTCCGCGCGCGGAAGGACGAGCGGGTCTCGCGGGCCGCTGTGGCGATCGCGGCGCTGGTGCTGGTGGTGGTCTATCTCATCCCCCACAGTGCCCGGGGCACGGAGGTCGACTACGAGTTGCTGGATCGCGGCGTGCCGGCGTCAGAGGCGCTCAGGTCGGGACGACCAGGGCAGTGATTCCCTTGACAGCGTAGGATAGCTCGTTTCGTTTCGGGCACCTGTTTTGCCTGGAACTGAGGCAGGGCCGCGCCCGGGTTGTCCGGTGGGCGGCCTGCCAGAAGACGAGAGACCATGGACTATCCGTTTCTCAGGGCCTGCCGGCGGCAGCCGGTGGAGCGGGTCCCGCTGTGGTTGATGCGCCAGGCGGGCCGCTACATGCCGGAATACCGGGCGCTGCGGGCGAAGCACTCGATGCTGGAGCTCTGCCGGACGCCGGAGCTGGCGGCGGAGGTCACGCTGCAGCCGATTGCGCGCTACGACCTGGATGCGGCGATCATCTTCGCCGACATCCTGCTGCCGCTGGAGGGGCTGGGCGTAGGCTTCGAGTTCAGCGCCAGCGAGGGGCCTGTGGTGGAGAAGCCGATCCGCACGCCCGAGGACGCCGCCGCGGTGAAGCCGTTCGACCCGGCGGTGGAGCTGGGCTACGTGCTGGAGGCGATCAAGCTGGTGCGCCGCGAGCTGGAGGGACGGGTGCCGCTGATCGGGTTCGCCGGTGCGCCGTTCACGCTGGCCAGCTACATGATCGAGGGCGGGTCGTCGAAGAACTATCTGCACATGAAATCGTTCATGTATCAGCACCCGGGGGCGTGGGATCGGCTGATGCGGGCGATCTCGGAGGTGACGCGCGACTATCTGGCGGCGCAGATCGAGGCGGGCGCCCAGGCGATCCAGTTGTTCGATTCCTGGGTCGGTAGTCTGTCGCCCGAGGACTACCTCCAGTTCGTGCTACCGCACTCGGCCCGGGTGCTGGAGGGGCTCGCCGAGTACGGCGTGCCGAGGATCCACTTCGGCACCAACACCGCCACGCTGCTGGAAACGATGAAGGAGGCGGGCGGCGAGGTGATCGGCGTCGACTGGCGGCTGCCGATCGAGCGGGCGCGCGCTATCATCGGCCCCGACTTCGCGGTGCAGGGGAACCTCGACCCGGCGACGCTGATGGCGCCGAAAGATCTATTGACGGAGCGGGTGAAGGGGATCCTAGAGCGCGCCGACGCGAAGAACGGATACATCTTCAACCTGGGTCATGGGGTGCTGCCGCCGACGCCGATGGAGAGCGTTGATGCGGTGATTGAGGTAGTGCACGGGTTTGCGGGCTAAGTGTGCAGGCGGGCGGGAAGTTGGATTTGGGAAGCTGATCAAGAGGATCATTTGAACAATAGAGCATTCGGTATTCGAACCGAGGGTATAGATGGCTAGTAGCGGTGTGAAGGGACTACTTGTGATGGCGTATGGGACGCCGGAGACGATGGACGACGTGCGTCCCTATCTCACGCATATCCGGCACGGGCACGAGCCGTCGCAGGAAGCGGTGGAGGACCTGAAGGACCGGTACGGGCAGATCGGCGGACCGTCGCCGCTGTACCAGACGACGGTGGACCAGATGAAGGCGCTGGTGAGGAGGCTGAACTGGTCGAACGGCGGCTATCGCGGCTATCTGGGAATGAAGCACTGGCGCCCGTACATCCCGGAGGCGGTGAAGCGAATGGCCGAGGAAGGGATCGAACAGGCTATAGCCATCACGCTGGCGCCGCACTACTCGACGATGAGCATCGCGCAGTACCTGAACTATGTGAGTGAAGGGCTGGAGGGGTCGGAGAAGCCGATCGATGTCGTGTGCGTGAAGTCGTATCACGACGAGCCGCTGTTCGTCGATGCCCTGGAGGGAAAGCTGCGTGAAGCGATGGATGCGGTGCCCAAGGAACACAGGGCCGGTCTGCCAGTCGTCTTCACAGCTCACAGCTTGCCGGAAAAGATCCTGAAGGAGAATGACCCCTACCGAGACCAGCTGCTGGAGACGAGTCGGCTGGTCGCGGAGCGCTTCGAGGATCTGAGCTGGCGGTTCGCCTTCACCAGCCAGGGTGAAACGAAGGACAAGTGGCTGGGTCCGACGCTGGCCGAGTCGCTGGACGAGGTGGCGGCGGAGGGACACAGAGCGGTGATGGCCTGTACGGTAGGTTTCGTATCGGAGCATCTAGAGACGCTCTACGACTTCGACATCGAGGGCAAAAAGGACGCGGAGGCGCGTGGCCTGGCGTTCTACCGGGCGGCGGCGTTGGGAACGAGCGAGAAGTATATCGCCGCGCTCGCCGAAGTCGTGCGTAAGGCCGAGGATGGAACGCACGCCGACGTAGTCGCGCTTCCGGAAGGCGAGCTGCAGGCCCCCACGTATCCGACCTACACCTGAGGCTGTGGGAAGGGGCGGGATGGCGCAGGCGCAGGGACGGGAGAAACGGGTCGCCGTAGTGGGCGGCGGCATCGCCGGCCTCGCCGCGGCGTACGAGCTGACGCTCCAGGCTCGCGAGCGCAACCTGTCTCTCTCCCTCGATCTCTTCGAGTCGGCCGAGCGGTTGGGCGGATCGATCCTCACCGAGCGCGTTGACGACTACGTGCTCGATGCCGGGCCCGACGCGTTACTGACGCTCAAGCCCTGGGGCCTGGAGCTGTGCCGGGAGATCGGTCTGGAGGCCGAGATCATCCCGACTCAGGACGAGCATCGCGGCGTCGCACTCTACTCGCGCGGCAGGCTGCGCTCGCTGCCCTACGGCACCGGGTCGAACGCGGTCCGCAAGATCAGAGCCTACATGGCGAGCGGAGTGGTCTCGTGGCCGGCGAAGTTGCGCATGGCGGCTGATCTCGTGTTGCCGCGCGGCGCGCAGAAAGAAGACGAGTCGATGGCCGACTTCTTCGGCCGTCGTCTGGGCCGCGAGGCCGTCGAGCGTATCGTCGATCCGTTGATCGCGGGTATCTACTCGGGCGACCCGGACAAGCTCAGCATCTACAGCACTTTCCCACGCTTTCCCCAGATGGTCGCGAGACAGCGCAGTATCCTACTGTCGCTGTTGCGTGCCCCGCAGAGTACGCGCTCGGGGGGCCGCACGTTGCCGATCTTCTGCTCGCTGCGCGACGGGCTGGGGCGGATCGTCGAAGCGATCGTCGAGCGCCTGGACAGCGCGCGGATCCGTCTGAGCACGCCGGTGACCGCAGTAGAGAGAGCCGGCGCGGGCTATTCGTTGGAGACGCATGCCGGGCGACATAACGGCTACGCGGGTCTCATCCTGGCGGCGCCCGCGTGGACGACGGCGCGGCTGCTGGGCGATCTGGCACCGGAGGCGGCCGCCAAGATGAAGTCGATCCGCTACGTCAGCTCGGCGACCGTCTTCTTCGCCTACCGGTCGAGCGATCTGGGTGTGCGACCGCGCGGCTTCGGGTTCCTCGTACCGGCGTGCGAAGGCCGGCGCATCAACGGCGCGACCTGGATAACCAACAAGTTCGCATACCGTTCGCCGGACGGTGGCTTTCTGGCGCGCTGTTTCATCGGCGGCGACCGCACCGGTGAGGAGCTGCAGGCGGACGACGAAGGGCTGGTGCGGATCTGCAAGGAAGAGCTGCGTGACATCGCCGGGATCGGGGCACAGCCTGTGTTCAGCCGTGTCTACCGGTGGAAAGACTCAGGTCCTCAGTACGATGTGGGGCACGCGCCCCTGGCCCGCGAGATCGAGGAGGCGCTGGCCGAGCACAGTGGACTCTTCGTCACCGGGGCCGGCTACCGTGGTGTCGGCATCCCGGACTGCGTCCGCGATGGCCGTGAGACTGCGCGTCGGGTTCTGGGGATGGTCGAGAGCTAGCCTTAGGCCGAGTCAGGTGCGGTCACTGTTCGATTCGGCCAGATTCGAGCTCGCGCCGGAAGTGATCTGTCTCGAGCAGGTGCGTGACCTGCGTCTCCAAGCGTGAGTACGCCTCCTCCAATCTGGCTACACGCTGCCGCAGCTCGGGTTCCGAGCCGCCCTTGCCGGCTTGGATCGCCGCGATGACGTCACGTACCATGGGCCGTAAGACCAGGTGAGTGGCCAGTGCCAGGCTTGGGACGCCGATTGTGAAGAAGATTGCGACGATAGGCACCAGCTCGTTGTACACGCCTTTCCTCCGTGGATCGTGCAGAAAGTCTCGCCCTCTCCTGGCCGTACGGACGCGGCAGGAAGCCGGTTTCAGCATCTGCATCGGTTAGTGGATCTCATTCTGGCAGAAGGAGGCGGTGCCACGTGGCGAGGACGCGGCACCGCTTCGCTGGCGCGCTTGAGCCGTTGGCGATCGAAGCCGCCCATCGGTCGTTGCAGACCGGCCGTGGCTAGAGCCGATTGCCATGACCTTCCTCCTTTCCTTTCTCGAGCTGCCGCCGAAAGTCCTCCGCCTCTATGAGTCGCATGACGTTCTGATCGAGGTGTTCGTAGGCATCCTCGAGCCTGGCGAGGCGTCGCTCGACGTCTTCGTTCGCTTGTACCTTACCGGCGCCGATCGCCTTGGTGATATCGCGGACCATCGGGCGGAGTACGAGATGCGCCGCCAGTGCCATCGCGGGAACGCCGACGGCGAAGGTGATGGCGGTAAGTGGTATCAGTATCGGGTCGATCAACGCGAGCATCGTGTGCCTCCCAGCGTCGGCTGAAGCGTGCCGCGAGCGTCGGATCCATCGAATGGCTTGCCACCTAGATACTTCCTCCAGCTCGCCTTTGGCAAGTTGTGGTGGCAGGGCTACAGTCCGTCCAAGCGCAGCTCGCCTTGGACGGCGAAGGTCAGCCCGTAGCCCGGGCCGATGGGGTGGTGGGGAACGGCATCATCGAAGAGGTTGCGAAGAGACAGGTGCAGGCGCAGGTGATGCTGCCACAGCCACTTCTGCGCGGCTAGGTCGAGCACGAACGCGTCGTCCAGCTTGGAACTGTAGGCGCCGTCGCTCTGCTCGTCGGCGTCTCTGTAGTCGGCCCACTCACTCGAACTCCGGTAGCGAAGCGCCGCCCGGAAGCTGAAGCTCTCCCAGGGGATGTAGAGCGTCGTGATGCGAAGCCTGTGCTTGGGCAAGGTGCGCCATGTGTCCTCGAACTGCTCGTCGCCGCCGAGGACGTCCTGGAAGCGGTAGTGGGAACCGATCTCGAGCTGCGGCAGCGGAGCCCAATCGGCACCCAACTCGGCACCCCCGATCTCACCGCTCCTGCCCGTCACCAATCGGACCGGCCCGGAGAACGCGCCGCTGGCGGAGTCGAATTGGAATGGCTGGTCCTCGAGCGAGAGCCCAGATGCTGATCGCGAGTAGCCGCCCACCCGAACTTTCAGGCCGTCATTCAAGCGTGCAGTCCAGCGAAGATCGGCGGAGGCCGTTCGTGCGGTGCCTGGCTCACCATCGACTGCAACGGTAACACCGTTGTCCGGCAGGAAACGGTAGCCGCGCCGGTACCAGTACCAGATTCGATCGTCTTCTGCGGGGATTCGCTCGGAGTAGGCGATGACGACCTCGACCTGGTGATCGGGTGTCGGGCGCCAGCGGTGCGTCAGAGCGGCCCTGAAGCCGAGGTCCTCCGAGTCGGTTGTGAGTTGCCAAGCCAAAGCCTCGTCGTGGGTGGGGGAGAGCCGATAGGCCAGCTCACCGAACGCTCTGAGCAGCGCGAAGCCATCGTCGCTGAGTGAGTAGCCAGTCTCGGCTGACACGGCGTCGAGGCTGAGACCGAGCTTCGCGCGATTCGAGCGATGATTGCGACTCGCCTCGAGCTCGGCGCGCCAGCGGCTAAGGGTCCAATCGTAGTCGAGGTCGAGACTGTTCTCGTGTTCGGCGAGGGTGTTGGCCGAGTAGGCGAGCCGGTAGCGCAGGGAGACGGCGCCTCGGGTCCGGAGAGTCCCGTCGATGCCGATGTGGGTGAACGGGCTCTCGACCGGCACTTCGCGTCCGAACTGCTTCAGGAAATAGTAGTCTCGTGTGTAGGAGTGTCCCAGGTATAACGTGTGTCGTGATGCGCCGACATCGAGGCCGGCCCTGAGTGATGCGGCGCCCTGCTTGATGATGGGGTACTCGACTGAGATATCGAAGTTGCGTTCCCGGATCGGTAGGTCGGTGACGAAGTGCTCCCGAAACAGCCCACCTATTTCCATGTAGAAGCGGTCGCCGGCGTAGGAGGCTGCGGCCGAGCCGCCTGACCCCACTCGGTCGACGTTCGGGGTGCCGAGCTCGGTGAAGCGGTAGGGACCTGGGTCACCGGTCTCGTTGGCTGTCACCCCCTGGGCGCGGAGCGAGAATCCGCGCTTTGGTCGGCGCATGTGGATGTGGACGGTACCGCTCTCCACGAACATGCCGTCACGCAGCCCGGGCGTGCTGACGAACGTCACAGAATCGATTTGGCTGAGCATCACAGGCAGACGGTCGAGGCTACGCACCCCGAAGCAGGCGAGATCGACTATCTGGCCGTCCTGCATTAGCGTCCAGCCCGGGCGAGTGTATGAGGCCAACCCGTGCGGGCTCGCTCCCCACGTGAATCCCTGGATGGTGGTAACGTCCCAATCGTCGATCAGCATGAAGATCTCGCCGAGCCGGCGAATACCGGCGTGGCGCATCGCCTCCGCGCTGATCGCCTGTTGCCCCTGCGACGGTGGTCCCCGGTACTGGGCCCACCCGGCGTCGACCGCGACCGCGATCAGGATCAGGCAAGTCAGCGGGCCCTTCACTGCAGAAACTCCTTCAGCCAGCGTGGGGTCTTGAAGGAGCGACCGATACCGCCGGCGATAAAGAAGAGGCGTAGCCGCTCGTGAGTAAAGACGACCCGGTAGCGCGCTGAGAGATCGAGGGACCAACCGGCCGCGATCTCGTAGCGCAGGCGCGAGCCCAATCCGGTACCGAACTCCTGCTCGCTCAGGCCGCGCGGCTGGGCGTCGAACCCCATGAGCATGCTACCTAGGCGCAGGCCGTTGTACCAGCTGAGCCGTGAGGTCATCGACCAGTCGTAACCCCAGCCTAGGAACAGGAAGAACGAATCGAAGTCCGGCTGCGCGGGTTCTATTCCGTCGAAGGTGCCGTAGTGCAGACCCGCTTCCACGGTTCCGAAGTGAAAGGGCGTTTCGGCGGCGAGCTCGGCGCCGGGAT
>JASFTI010000128.1:0-8924 GCA_050053635.1 Gemmatimonadales bacterium | reverse complement strand
ATGTCTTCCCAGAGCGTGTCGCCGACCGAGAGGTAGGTCACCTCGAACTTGCGCTCCGGCCGTGTGGTGAAGACGCGCTGTTCGAGCGCCTCCATCACGTCGGGCCCCACCTCTTCCCAGAGCGTCGAATCGGCGAGCGCGATGATGCTGTTCCGGTCACCGAACGCCTGCGGCGCCTTGCAGCCGGGCAGCGAGAGGACGACGACTGGAAAGAAGAGTGCAACAGAAATGGTGCGTTGGATGATCATCGGCCTAACATATATCGCCGGTCGGCGGACGGACAGGTGGTCGGCGGCCCGGGGCGGAGGAAATCGCCCCGGGCGGCCCGTCAGAAAATGCTTGACAACATTGGCTTTGCCTATTATTTGGCGTTTTAGGTGTCATGTAGCGGCCTGGAGGCCGTCGATCATCGGGATCTTCCCCCAGAATCCCCAGGAGGAGGGACGATGAACGCGATGCGGGATCCGAGCCTGGATCCGGACGAATTCTACTCCGCGCGTGACGAAATCGAGCTCGAGTGCGAAGACGAGTTCGACGAGTACGGCCAGGAAGAGCTCGAGGACGAGTTCGAGGAAGAGGACGAGTGGGAGGACGAGTTCGACGACGAGGATTACGAAGACGACGACGTGGCGATCCGCAAGAGAAAACGCCGCGAGGATTGGGACTGAGCCCCGCCGCCAGGACGGTGGACAGCTGGTGAGAGGGCCTGGATGGCCCTCTTGTCGTTTCTGGCGGGGCATCGCCGCCCTCGCTGCCGCCGCCGCCCTCACCGGCGGCGCAGTCGCGCGGCAGAACCCCACTCCCCAGGAGCCGGGTCCGTCACGGATCGCCGAGCTGGTGGCCGGCGCCCTCGAGGCGCCCGAGTTGTCGGTTATGGCCGCCGGCTTGATCGATACGATCGGCGGCAGGCTGTCGGGCACCCCGATCGGCACCCGGGCCGAGGCGTGGGCCGCCAGCTGGCTGCGCAGCCTGGGAGCCGACTCCGTCTGGTACGAGATCGTACACATGCCGACCTGGCGGCGCGGTACCGCCCAGGTGCAAGTCGTTGCTCCCGCAGCGGTCCGCCACCACAAGCTCGCCGCCACAGCCTACGGCTACTCGCCCGCTATCACCGCCGACTCGCTGCCGCTCATCGATATCGGCCGTGGCGCCGCCCCGGCGCTCGAGGCGCTCGGCCCAGAGGCGCAGCGTGCCGTGCTGCTGACCGACGTTGTGAGCCCTGAGGTCGTCGCAACGGCCACCGAGGTCGGGGCGGCGGCACTGCTCCGCGTTTCCCTGCAGCCGGGCCGTCTGCCGCAGGCGCGGGTCGCGCCCACGCCCGAGCGGCCAGCCCCGCTGCCGATACTTGCCCTCTCCCGGGAAGATGGCCTCTGGCTGCGGCGCCTGCTGGCGGCGGGGCCACTGACGCTGCGGTTGCAGGTCCAGGCGGAGACCCGGCAGGGCACGGCGGCGAACGTGGTGGCCGAGTGGTGGGGAAGCGATCGTTCGGTCAGCGGCGAGGTTGTCTTGCTCGGCGCACACCTCGACGCCTGGGACCTGGGCGCCGGAGCTCTAGACAACGGCACCGGAGTCCTCGCCGTCATGACGGCGGCCCGGGCGATCGCCGCCGCGACAACCCGGCCACGTCGTACGGTGCGGGTCGTCCTCTTCGCCGGCGAAGAGCTGGGACTCATCGGCTCACGCGAGTACGCGAATGTCCATGCCGAGAGGCTGGCCGACATCGTGGCGATGATGAACCTCGACATGGTGGGTGCGCCCCAGGGCTACGGCGCCACCGGCCACGCGGAAGCCGACACCCTGTTCGCTCGCCTGGCCGCCGAGCCGGCGCTCCGCGACCTGGGGCTCACCGCAAATGTCGACCACGGCGGCGGCCCGGGCAGCGACCACCAGTACTTCCTGCTGGCCGGCGTCCCGACTATCTACGTGCGCAGCACGCTACCCGAGGACGCGCCCCGCTGGTACCACAACGCCGGCGACACCTTCGACAAGATCGACCTCGAGGCGGTACAGGCCAGCGGCGCCGCCGCCGCCGTCGCGGTCTGGGCGCTGGCCGACCACCCCGGCCGCCCGTTACGCCACCTGACCCCCGAGCAGACCCGCGACCTCATCGCCCGACTGGGCTGGTGAGACCTTGACCGCGACCCCCCACCCGACTAGCGTGCGGGGACAGGGCCTGTAGCTCAGGTGGTTAGAGCGCACGCCTGATAAGCGTGAGGTCGGTGGTTCGAGTCCACCCAGGCCCACTGAAATCCTGCCTTCTAGAAACTCCGTGACAAGCGTGAGGTCGGTGGTAGAGACTCACACCGCGCGCAAGACGCGCGGTGTGAGTGTATGAAGGCGCCTGACGGCGCCTCCAACGCGAGTCCACCCAGGCCCATATTCGGTGAGCGGTGAGCAGTTAGCGGTAGGCGGTAACTCCTTCTAGTCGTCCTCCTGGTTAGGAAGCACTCTCGAGAAAGCGTGAGGTCGGTCGTCAGCTGGCGCCTGCTGAACGGAAGCGCCTGGCCATGAAGCGGCGCGGCCGGGGCGGGATCGGCTTGGGCGCAGGAGACCGAGGCCGCGCCGACAGCTTCATGTCCTGGTTGGGGCGCACCGGGTTTGGATACCCCAGGTGCGAATGTCCACGGGCGCATCGACTTAGTCCCGACTGACATGGAGCAATGCGTCTCGATCCACAACACGACCGCCTTGAATAAGTCCCCAGATCCTGCGCGTGTTGCGAATGTCCAAGAGCGGGTCCGCGTCGAGGATGACTAGATCCGCGATCCGCCCGGGCGCGACGGTACCGATTTCCCGCTCGGCGCCGAGAACGCGCGCGGCCGTGGAGGTCGCGGCGGCGAGGGCCTCGGCCGGCGTCAGGCCGGACGCCACCAGCTCCTCCAGCTCTGTGTGCAGTGCCCAAGGCGGTGCCACGATGTCAGTGCCCGCGCCAAGGGTCACACCGGCGTCGTGGAGGCGGCGAACCTGGGCCCGGTTGTCGCGGATGATCCGCTCCATCTCCGGGATCCGCGAGGCCACGAAGGGTGGGCCGCTGTACCACCGGCGGTCTGCTGGATCTGTGAATGCGGCCAGCTCGGGGTTCGAGAAGATGGCCGTGTCGGACGCAAAGTCCTTGGCGCACCGGACGAGGGCGAGCGTGGGCGTGATCACCAGGCCGGCGGCGCGGGCCAACGCCGCGACGTCGCCGTAGGCCGCCGGGAAGAGGCCGGAACCGATGTGTTCTTTCCCGTCCATGCCCGACGCGAGCAGCGGCAGGTTGTGCCCGGCGTGCCCGGTCACGGGCAGCCCGAGCCGGTGGGCCATTTCGATGAACCGTCGGGCCGCCGAGAGCGAGCCCGGAGAGTACATCTTGACGGTTCCGATCCCGAACGCCTGGGCGAGGGCGAGCCCGCGGGCCGCAGCGGAGTCGTCAGACGGGTTCTGTTCGAACTCGGTGAACTGGCACTGCGCGCCCCCGAACGCGACGCACCCCGGATAGAACAGGAAACCGGCCACGACCATGCGAGGGCCCGGAATCGCACCGGCCGTCAGCGCGTCACGCCAGGCCGCCATGATGGCGATCGAGTTGCCCATTTCACGTATGGTGGTGATCCCGAAGTAGAGCGCGCCCCGGAGCTGGGCCTCGCTCCCCGGATGCTGATGTAGCTCTATCAAGCCGGGGATGACGAAGCGACCGTCGGCGTCGACGACCTGCGCATCAACGGCAACGGGAACACGGCCGGCGAGAGTGATCCGCTCAATCCGCCCGTTCGCGATGACGATGTCCGAAAGCTCGCCCGAACCACCCTGTCCGTCGACCAGTCGCACGTTGCGGATCACGAGGTCCGAGGGGGTCGGCGTGCGGAACCGGATCGGCCAGCCCAGTCGGGCGGTCGACCCGTCCGGCCGCTGCACTCGCAACCCATCGTCGGACACGTACAGCACGGAGCCGTCGCGCGCGACGGCGGGGTACAGTGCAGCGACTTCCGTGATCAACCGCCCCTCGGCGATGGCGGTCGAGTCGGAGCGGAGGCGGGCCGCGTACAACCGGTCCTCGAGCAGGAAGACGACGGAGTCCTCACCGAACCGGCGGATGGAGCTGGCCGCAGGCGGGACGTTCAGCGTACGACGGTCGCCTTCAAGTGGCACGAGGAGAACCTCACCCCCGGGTTGTGCCAGGAGCACGCTGGATCCGTCGCGCGACCACTGCGGAACGATGTCGAGAGGAGTATACGGGCCCGCGCCGGGCGCGGGCCCGAGGTCCATCGTCTGGTCCGGTCGCTCCACGAGCACGCCGTCCGTGGCGAGCACCCGCAGGCGG
The DNA here is from genome assembly GCA_050053635.1 of Gemmatimonadales bacterium. Lineage (GTDB taxonomy): Bacteria > Gemmatimonadota > Gemmatimonadetes > Palauibacterales > KS3-K002. The sequence goes on along the minus strand of JASFTI010000128.1, from coordinate 4,624 downwards.
GTTTCTGCGCCGCGGATCTCGGGCCCGGTGTGCAGGAACGCAAGCCGCCGTCCATCCGGGGACCAGGCCGGCCGCAATTCTTGGCCGGGGAGCGCGGTGAGCGACTGAGTGGCACCCGTTGCGATGTCGGTCGCGTACACGTCCTCCTCACCTTTGGGACCTCCGCTCCACGCGAGTGTCCGGCCGTCGGGAGACCAAGTGAGTCCCTTGGCGTTCTGGCGCACGCCGGTGATGCCGGTCGCCCGCCCGTCGAGCGTGATGAGCCAGAGGCTGTCGAGCGCGATGAGGGCGACACGGCCCGCATCCGGTGCCAGCGCGATGCCCGTGAAGCCGCGCGCGCGCTGCTCGCTGCCGGGCGCGGGGAACTGGAGCGGCGGAGGCGCCGGGCGCTCCTGCGTGAAGCGGATGGTCGCGGTGAAGGGAATTTCGGTCGGAGCGCCGCCCTCGCGGTCGACCGACCACAGCCGTCCGTACCGCACCAAGATCAGGCGCTGCCCGTCCGGGGCCCACGCCACGCGCCCCACCGGGTTCGTCGAGGACTGGGCACCGGCAGTGGTCGCGGTGATCTGCCGACGCGCGCCTCCGCCGCGGTCCTGGACCCAGATCTCGGCGTTGCCGACGGCATCCTGCTGCACGTAAGCGATGGAAGTGCCGTCGGGCGCATACACGGGCTGCCCAGCCTGGACACCGTCGGGCGTGATCCGAACCGCGGTCCCACTCGCCACGTCCACTTCCCAGATCGGGCCAGCGGACCTGCCGTCGACCACGGCGATGGTCCGTCCGTCCGGCGACCAGGCCGGGGCAGCCAGCCTGCGCCCCCTGTTCGAGGGCAGGCTGTCCGCCGGCACGAGGCTGAGTGCGCCGGTCGAGAGATCGTACAGGTACAGACGATCGTCGGGACGGATGCGGCTGCTTGAGTGTACGACGAGGAGGGACCGGCCGCTCGGATGCCATGCCGGGTCGATGAACCGGACCGTATCGGCCACCAGGGCGCGGGCTCTGCCCGAGTCAGCCGTTAGCATCCATAGCGGGCGGACGCCATACGTGAAATCGGGCTCGAAGCCTCGCCAGAACACGACTCGCGTGCCGTCGGGCGACCATCTGGGGTCGTGCGCCTCAGCGCTGTCGCGCACGGCGTCGGTGAGTGGCACCGCCTCTCCGCCACCGGCCGGGAGCTTCCACAGCTGGCCGACCAAATCGAGCATGATCCAGCGCCCATCGGGCGAGAGATCGAACGTGAGGTTACTCCCCTCGTGAACCTCGATGGCGATTTCCCGCTGCTGTGCCGTGTGTCGCTGGCCTATGCCAAGCAGGCCCACTGAGACACCGGCCGTGAGTACTAGGACACGACGGCACACGGGGAGGCTTGCTAGGATCATCGGTGGCTCAGAAACGCTTGTGCGGCCCAACTACTTCTCGAGCTGCCCAACCGCCCAAAGTTGCATTCTACTCCTGGCAGGCTAAAGCCGGGCAAGTGAACATGCGTCTCAGGAAGCAACGGTCGCAAGATACAGGGCGTTCTTGGCGATAGCGAGCGAGACGCTTGGGCACGCCGATCATCCTGTTCTCCCTGATGTTCCGGAGAGCCATCTCGGGAATCACATTCGTGGGATGGTCGGCGCGTTTCCCACATGAATTCCCGGGCGTTCCCGAGCGGATCCCGAACTTTGCGGCTCGCCCGCGGAGGGACGGAAAGAAGCAGACCGTGCGTCCCGACCACGGCGTGATGCGGGCTCTTCATACCAAATGCGTTGGCGGTCCCGCTCAGTGGGACCTATAGTTTATCTGGTTGTGAACTGGCCCCCGACAGGGGCGCGGGGTGCGGATTGGGAGATTCAGGCTGAATCACAAAGCTAGGCGGATCAAGCGTGAAGCGGTCACAATGATCATTGTCGTTCAGGATCGACGCCAACCGCCGACCACTCAAGGAGAAGTCTTCAGGGGCAGAGTATTGAGGGTGAGGAGGGTTATCTGAAAACCCCTGTCTTATCCGGGGTTTGAGGGGGACTACCAAGCTGGCCGCCGGGGGAGGAGATAACGCGCACAGGGGAACGCGGGTGGGGGCCTAATTCGGGCGTGATAAACAAGCTTATAAAGCGGGCAAGACGCTGACATTCGCAGACCATCACTCTTGAGTCTCATCGAGTGATTCCGCAGTGCCAACATCAGTGCCAGCGCCCACTGACGCTGACTGTCGCTCACGGACGCTGAATCGCCGGAGACCCGCGAAAACCGTCGCTCACGAGCGCTGGCGAGCGCCAGTTTCCCGCCTGATAAGCGTGAGGTCGGTGGTGGAGACTCACACCGCGCGCAGGACGCGCGGTGTTCGTGTATGAAGGCGCCTGACGGCGCCTCCAACGCGAGTCCACCCAGGCCCATTCATCGGTATGCGGTGAGCAGCCGGCGGTAACTCCCCCTACTCATCCCTTTCTGGCAGTCGCGGTCAGGGAGGCCTCACCCAGAGGTTGTTCTCTCGCCGCACGTCGGGCAGCAGCTGCTTTGCGTCGATCTCCACCCTGCTGACCTCACGAGGAAACTCCCGGGCGTAGACGTAATAGTTCCCCCGATACCAGATCTCCACCGGCAACTGTAGGAGCTCGCTCGTCCCGTCAGTGAACGTGATCTGTAGCGGCACCGGCATCGGAAGTCCACCGAAACTTGCCAGGTGAATCTTGGTGATCCGGCTTCCGGTCGTGTCGACGTTCGCTTCAACCGAATCTACCGCTAGATCGACAATATCGCTCCGGTAGAAGATTCCTCGCCAGAACCAAGAGAGATCCTCGCCGAGCGCGTCTTCCATTGTGCGGAAGAAATCTGCTGGCGTCGGATGTTTGAACGCCCAGCGGCGGAAGTACTCACGGAAAGCGCTGTCAAAAGAGTTGGTGTCGGGCAGCACGAGATGCCGCAGTAGGTAGAGGGCTGCCGGCGGCTTTGCGTACTGTGACCACCCGGCCCCTGCCCGATCGGGGTCGATCATCAGCGGCCCGTCGCGCCCGCGGTTCACTGCGGCGACCCACCCATCCACCAACCCCCAGCCGCTCGTGGAGTGGGTCCAGTAGTCAACTGAGTCGCTCCGTACTGCGGCCGCCTCATCAGGGTAGGCGGTCTGCCAACCGTAAATCTTGAGAAACTCGGCGAAACCCTCGTCCATCCAGGCGTAGGCGCGCTCGTTTGAGCCAACGATCATGGGAAACCACTGATGCGCCATCTCGTGCAGCGTGACGCCGGTCAAGTCCCGCACGCTGGCGCCCGTGCCACAAAAGCACAGCATGGGATATTCCATGGAGCCCGTGGGGCCATGCACATTGATCGCAGTCGGGTACGGATACCGGAACCACTTCTCCGAGTAGTGCCGGATGGTGGACCTGACGACCTCGGCCGAGTGTACCCACGTCGAGTCCGGTGGCCATCCCTGCCAGGTCCAACTCGGCGGCGCCGTGGCAGGGTAGAAAGCCTGCGCCAGGATGCCGTCCCAGCCGACCGCATCCCAACGGAAATGCGGCGCCGCGGCCCAGGCAAAATCCCGTACTTTCTCGGCTCGAAAGTGCCAGGTTAAGGTCGGATCGGTTCCTACCGGACGGGACGACGGTCCTCCCGCTTCTCCCTTTTCGATGATCGCCACGGTCGTGTCGGAGCGCAGCGCGTGGGCCAGTCGGACGCGCTGCTCCGCGGTCAAGACCTCCGCAGCGTTCACGAGAGTGCCGGTTGCCGCGACGATGAAGCCGCGTGGCACCGTGATGAACACATCGAAGTCGCCGAACTCGAGATAGAACTCGCCGTTGCCCAGGTACTGGTCGGTGTTCCACCCTTGCACGTCGTCATACACCGCCAAGCGCGGATACCATTGTCCGATCTCGTACACCCGACCATCGCCCACTTGAGCGTGAGCCGTGCGGAACGTCCCTTGCTCGGGAGCTCGGAAGCGAAAGTCCAGCTCGAATGTTATCACACCTCCCGGTTCGAGGGGCCGGTCGAGGTCCACGCGGAGCAGCGTGCCGTTCGCCCGCGTGGAGAGCGGCACCCGCTGCGGGTCGTCTTCGCCGGCCGCCCAAAGAGCGGTCGCGGATCCCACGGTGATGCCCGCCCCCTCATACCATCCTCCCGCAAAACCAATCCCGCCGGGGTTCGACGGCGCGTTCAGCGCCGCGCCGCGGCTGTCGGGCCGGAACAGGTTCTGCTCCAGATGTAGCCATAGGTACCGCAGTGTATCCGGGGAGTTGTTGGTGTAGCGGATCGTCGCAAGGCCAGCGAGCGTGTGTGTTGCGGTGTCGAGCGAGATGTGGATGGTGTAGTCGACCCGTTGCTGCCAGTATTCCGGGCCCGGCATACCGGAAACGGCTCGGAATGGGGTGGGAGTCGGGAGTTCGAGACGCCGGAAGGGCGAAGTGTCCGCTACCTGAGGCGGACCCGATGCCGGCAGTTGCAGCGCGGCGATGAGAAGCGCGATCATGGTTACTCCGGGGGTAGCCAAAGCTGCACCGTGGTTACGTGTGCCTAATAGGAAGCAACAATCGCAAAATACAGGGTGCTCTTTACGACAGCTAGGGAAACCTAACAAGCGGAGAGCCCCGCGAGATACGCAGCCTGAAATTCCCTGCAGGCTGTCGGTGAGTGGTGTCGAGTT
>JASFTI010000127.1:0-8941 GCA_050053635.1 Gemmatimonadales bacterium | reverse complement strand
CTGTGAAGCGATCAGCTCGCCCAGCAGGTAGTTGTGGTAGTAGACGGGTGCGACGGTGAGGTGGATCTTCGCCGCCCAGTCCGGCGCCTCGCGCCCCTCCGGTCGCGGTACCAGCTGCAGCCGCTCGACCAGGTCCCACCAGAGCGAGTCGAGATCCGCCCGCTCGGGATCGGCGTACAGCGTCCTCTCGAAGTGGGTCATGACCATAACCCAGCGAGCGGTGAGCAGGCTCTCGAAGCGGTGCGAGCTCCAGGCCCGCTCCCGCAGCGCCGATCTGTCGTCCGGATCGATTCCGGCCGCGCCTTCCAGCCAATCGACGTCATAGAGCAGGCGATCCATGAACATGGCGATCGCCTCGGTCATCGCGATGTGGGTCGGCTGGCGGAGAATCCAGGGAAGTGCTTTGGGCATGAACTTCTCATACGCGGCGTGGCCTAGCTCGTGGAGCAGCGTGCCCATCCAGCGATCGTCTTCCTTCAGGTTACAGAGGAGGCGCACGTCGCCACCCCGGTCGATGTGAAAGCAGTAGGCGTGCTGGTCCTTTCCGGGACGCTCGTATAAGTCGCTGCGCTCCAGGACATCGTCGACCGGCAGACCGATGCCGCCGAAGAAACGCTCGGCGATGGCGGGCAGGTCGCGGCCCTTGAAGTAAGCTGCGAGTCCCAGCTCCTCGCTCAGCGGCGGTTCCTGAAAGAACGGGTCCTCGTAGTGCCAGGGGCGCAGGTTATCGGGCCGAATCGCGTAGCGCGCGGCGAGGCGAGCGTCGATGGAAGCCTTGGCGTCTCTGAACGGCCCATCGGTGGACTGCTCGAGCTCGCCGAATACGCGCATCAGTTCGGCTTCGTCGATCTCTTGCAGCTCCAAATACATCGCGTAGAAGTCGCGATAGCCCAGTGATCGTGCGGCTTCGTTGCGGCGGCGAACGAGCGCTAACAGGCGAGGCGCGACCCTGGGCGCGATCTGCTTGGAAGCCTCCCAGACGGCTTTGCGGCGCGCCTCGTTCCGCTCGCCGCGCATGACCTCGAGGATCTCGTTGTTCGTGAACTCGCGGCCGTCGAACCGCGCGCGGAAGGTGTAGAACTCCGACTGGATCTCGTTGCTGCGGCGCACCAGATCGTCGATGACGTCGCCGGACAGCTGGTTCGGTCGATGTTCGAGGGCCAGCAGCTCGAGCTGGCGGCGGATCAGCGGATCGCGGAGCTCGCCCGACGCGAGGAGCTCCACGATTCGCTGGTAACGGGAACGCGAGCTGAGAAACATGCGCAGGCGCGTCTCGGCCTGGCTGGCCTGTTCTTGAGATTCCGGGCTGCCGGTCGTGCTGGCAGCCCAGTGCGCCAGGTTCACCGCCCGGGCCAGCTCAGCGAGCTGGCGGACGACCCCATTCAGGAGCTCTCGCGCTTCAGGCTCGGCCACTGCAACGAAGCGTCCGGGCTCTACTTCGCCAGCTCGCCGGCCAGCTCGTCGTAGAGACGGGTCATGACGTCGATCCCCTTGTGATATAGATCGAGCGAGATCCATTCGTTCGGCGAGTGGAGGTTGCATCCCGGTAGCGCGAAGCCGAGCAGCAACAGCGGTGTATCGAGGATCTGCTCTATCATCGGCACGATAGGAATCGAGCCGCCTTCACGGATGAACAGGGGTTGGCGCTGGAACACGCCCTCGATGGCCTTCGCCGCCGCTTTGAAGACGGGTCCGGCGGGATCGACCGCCCAAGCTAAAGCGCCGGCGTAGAAGTCGATCGCCATATCGACCCCCTCCGGCTTGAGCGAGCGGACGTGGCGCTCGAAGGCTTCGCGGATCGTGCTCGGGTCCTGATCCGGGACGAGCCGCATCGAGATCTTCGCCATCGACTTCGCCGGGATGATCGTTTTCGCTCCCTCGCCGGTGTAGCCGGAGAGCAGCCCGTTGACGTCGAGGGTGGGACGTGCCCAGATCCGCTCTACGAAGTGCACCCCGACCTCGCCATCGCCGATCGCCGGGACACCGGCCTCCTGGCGGAAGTCTTCCTCGCTCATTGGGATCTCGGCGTACGCCTTCCGCTCCGCCGGGCTCGGTTCTTTCACCGCATCGTAGAAGCCGGGGATAGTGACCCGGCCGTTCTCGTCCTTGAGCTGCGCGACGATCTTGGCCAGCGCGTTCGCCGGGTTCACTATGCCGCCGCCGTACTGGCCCGAGTGCAGGTCCTGGCTCGGGCCACTGAGGCGGACCTCCATGTAGACCATCCCGCGCAAGCCCACGCAGATGCTGGGCAGGTCCCCCGCCAGCATCGGCGTGTCTGAGATGACCGCGACGTCGCAGGTCAGGCGCTCCGCGTTCTCTTTGATGAACGGCTCGAGATTGACGCTACCGACCTCCTCCTCACCCTCGAACAGGAACTTCAGGTTCACCGGCGGTGCGCCCTTCGCCGCCCGGTAGGCTTCGAGCGCCTTCATGTGGACGTGGATCTGGCCCTTGTCGTCGGCGGTGCCGCGGGCGTACATGCGTCCCTCGCGTACCGAGGCCTCGAAGGGCGGCGTCTCCCACTCGTCCAGCGGCTCCACCGGTTGCACGTCGTAGTGGCCGTAGACCAGGACCGTGGGCGCCTTCGCCCCGGCATCCATCAACTCGCCGTAGACGACGGGATGACCCTTCGTGGGGATCACCTCCGCTTTCATGCCGAGATCGCTCAACTTCCCCTTCACCCATTCGGCACAACGGCCCACGTCGTCCTTGTGCTCCGATCGGGCGCTGACGCTCGGGATGGCGAGGAACTGCTTGAGCTCGTCCTCGTATTTTTGGCGACTCTCCTTTAGCAGTGTCTCGAGAGACATGGGGGTCCTTCCTTTATTCAGTGTCTCAGCCTGTCCGGGGGAGCCTAAGATAAGGCGCCGCCCGGCGCCCGGCTACACGGGTCGGTGCGCGGATCCGCCGCCCATTGAGCCGTTCCGGCGATCTCTTGCCGGAGCCGACGACATTCCCGAGTTTGCCCACACCCCAGCCAACGCCGGTTGCCTTTATCAGTCTCGGAGGAGAACGATGCTGCGGTATAAGCGCGCCTGGTTCGCTTCGGTTCTCGCGTCCGCGGTCGCCGTCGCGGCGGCCTGCTCGACCTCCCAGGCACCGTCTACGACGCCGGCCCCCAGTCAGGAAGCCACGGCCACGGTCGCCGCTCAGGAAGCGGCTCCCCTGCTCACCGGGGTCGAAGCCGTTGACGCGGCGGGCCTCGGTAAGATGTGGACCTTCGACAACCCACCGCTCGACTACCTGGAGGAGCGCTACGGCTTTAGGCCGACTCCGGCATGGCTCGAGCATCTGCGGTTGTCGTCGTTGAGGAGCGGGGGCTGTTCCGCCTCGTTCGTTTCGCCGGACGGCCTGGTGATGACCAACCACCACTGCTCGCGCGGTTGTATCACGGCGGTCTCGGACGCCGAGCACGACTACTACGAGAACGGCTTCTACGCGGCCACACGCGAGGACGAGCAGGTGTGTCCCGGGTTGGCGCTCGACCAGTTGATCGAGATCGAGGACGTTACGGGACGAGTCGACGCTGCGGCGCCGTCTGGAGTATCGGAAGAAGAGGCGACCCGGCTCAAGGCGGAGGCGCGGTCACGTATCCAGGAGGAGTGTGCGAGCGCTACAGGCTATAGCTGCCAGGTCGTTTCGCTCTATCACGGTGGGATCTACTCGCTTTACAAGTATCGCCGCTACAACGACGTGCGTCTGGTGTTCGCGCCGGAGGGACAGGCCGCCTTCTTCGGCGGTGATCCCGACAACTTCACCTACCCGCGCCACGACCTCGACGTCACGTTCTGGCGTATCTACGAGAACGGCGAGCCGTATCACCCGGAGCACTTCCTCGATTGGAGCGAGGCCGGTGCCGCGGAAGGTGAGATGATATTCGTCACCGGCAATCCAGGTACGACGCTGCGGCTGCGGACCGTGGCGCAGCTCGGATACCTGAGGGACGCCGGCTATACGGGCCGGCTCCGGTCGTACGAACAACGTCTCGCCGTCTATAGAGAATTGGCGGCAATGGACGAGGAACGGGCACGCGAGTACCGCAACACCATTTTCGGCTTCGAGAACGCGGTCAAGCAGTACGTCGGCTACGTCGAAGGGCTGAACGATCCGGAGCTCATGGGCAGCAAGCAGGCGTGGGAACACAGCTTCCGGGCGGCGGTGGCGGCCGACCCGCGGCTGCAGGCTGAGTACGGTAGCGCCTGGGACGAGATCGCCCGGATCAATCGCGAGCTGACGCGGCTCGCTCCCGAGTGGCAGCACACCTCGTTCGCCGACTTCAGGACCCTGGGCCTGGCCCGGGACATCGTTCGCTATACCGCCGAGCTGGCGAAGCCGGCGTCCGAGCGTACGATGAGCGAGGAGGACCTCGCCGAGCTCGAGGAAAGCATCGAGTCCGAGCAGCCCATCGATCAGGACTTCGAAGAGAAGCTGTTGGCATTGCGCCTGGCGGCGGCCCGTGACGCGCTGGGCGCCGAGCACCCCTGGGTACAGGCGGCCTTACAAGGACGGGAGCCGGCGGAGGCGGCGCGCGTTCTGATTCGCGAGACTGAGGTCGGCGACGTCGCGGCGCGGCGGGCGCTGGTGGAGGGAGGAGTGACTGCGGTGCAGGCATCGGGGGATCCGGCGATCGTATTCGCCCGTACGGTCGACGCCCGGACCCGCGAACTGGAGCGGCGAAGCGAGGAACTGGGGGCCGTCGAGGCGGTCCACGAGGGGCGCGTGGCCAGGGCGCTGTTCGAGGTTTACGGAACGATGCTACCGCCCGACGCGACGTTCACGCTGCGTCTGCAGGACGGTGTAGTCCGCCGCTACCCGTACAACGGGACGTATGCGCCGTATAAGACGACGTTTTACGGGCTCTACGACCGAGCGGCCGCCTTTGACTACGAGGAGCCGTGGCATCTGGCGCCACGCTGGGTCGAGCGGGAAGATCAGCTCGACCTTTCGACGCCGCTGAACTTCGTCTCCACCGCCGATATCATCGGCGGCAACTCGGGCAGTCCCGTGGTCAACCGTAGCGCGGAGGTCGTCGGTCTGGTCTTTGACGGAAACATCGAGTTCTTCCCCGGCAGGTTCTTGTTCAGGGAGGACGACTCGGGGCGTACGGTGTCGGTGCACTCGATGGCGATCATCGAGGCGCTGCGAAAGATCTACGACGCGGGTGCGTTGGCCGACGAGATTCAGGGCATGAACTAAACCTCGAGGACCGAACATGGCTGAGACGACCGGACGACGCGGGCTCTCGCCGAAGGCGTACGAAGAGATCCCAGGTGACCAGTATGAGCCGTACATCGCGGCCGAGACCCGACTCGTCGAGTTCAGCTGGCGGGCGGTTCTATTAGGCGCGCTGTTCGGGATCATGTTCGGTGCGGCCAACGCGTACCTGGGTCTGCGCGTGGGGCTCACCGTCTCGACGTCGATACCGATCGCCGTGATGACGGTGGCGGTCTATCGAGCGTTGGTGCGTGGAGGAACGATCCTCGAGCACAACATATCACAGACGGTAGGATCCGCATCATCCAGCCAGGCGTCGGGACTCATCTTCACGATCCCGGCGCTGTTCCTTTGGGGGTTCAGCCCCGGAGTATTGAAGCTGCTGGTCGTCGCGCTGGCCGGCGGCATGCTCGGTGTCCTGTTCATGATCCCGCTCAGGCGGTTCCTGATCCGCAACGAGCACGGCAAGCTGCCCTACCCGGAGGGGACCGCGTGCGCCGAGGTGCTGGTGGCGGCGGACGCGGGGGGCAGCCAAGCGCGCAACGTGTTCATGGGCCTGGGCGTGGGTGGGGTCTACACGTGGCTGATGCGGGGGCTCAACCTGTGGCCGCGGGACGCCTGGGCGAAGGTGCCGTTCTTACCGAAGGGCCAGATCGGTGTGGACGTCGCGCCGGCGCTCATCGGGGTGGGCTACATACTGGGCGCCAAGATCGGCCTGGTGATGGTGGGTGGGGCCGCCATCTCCTGGCTCATCCTCATCCCGGCCATCGAGATCATCGGCCGCAGCATGACCGAGCCCCTCTTCCCCGAGACCGTCCAGTTGATCGCCGACATGGATCCGGAAACGATCTGGACGCGGTACATCCGCTACGTCGGCGCCGGTGCGGTGGCGACCGCCGGGATCGCCACGCTGATCCGCTCGACCCCCATGATCATCGCCTCGTTCAAGGAGGGAATGCGGGGATTGCGCGACCGCATCGAGAGGACAACCGTGGCGCAGGCCTTCAAGCGGACCGATGACGACCTGCCGTTCAACGTCGTGCTCATCGGCGTCGGCCTAATCGTCGTGTTCCTGGCGATCGTGCCGCACGTGTTCGGCTTCATCGAGTCCTTCACCGTGCGAGTCCTCGCCGCGTTGCTGGTCGCCATATTCGCGTTCTTCTTCGTCACGGTATCCAGCCGGATCGTCGGACTGGTCGGGGTCACCTCGAATCCGACATCGGGGATGACTATCGCCACCTTGCTGGGCACCAGCTTGATCTTCGCCGGGCTCGGCTGGACCGACGACACGGGACGCGTGGCGGCACTCTCGATCGGCGCCGTAGTCGCTATCGCCGCATCGATCGCCGGTGACACATCGCAGGACCTCAAGACCGGGTTCTTGCTGGGCGCGACTCCGCGTCGGCAGCAGACGGGCGAGCTGATCGGCGTGCTCACTGCTGCGTTCTTCGTCTGCTTCAGCATCCTCAAGCTGCACGAGGCCTACGCGTTCGGCTCCGCCGAGCTGCCGGCACCCCAGGCCAACATGATGATGCTGGTGATCGATGGCGTCCTCCAGGCCGAGATCCCCTGGCGTTTTGTGCTCATCGGTGTGGGGCTAGCGCTGGCGGCCGAGGCGTTCCGGCTCCCGTCGCTGGCCTTCGCCGTTGGGATCTATCTGCCGATCACCACGATGATGCCGATCTTCATCGGCGGCATGATCAGAAAGATTCTGGAAAGGAGGCAGCCCACCCAGCAGGCGAAGGAAGAAGTACGGGAACAGGGAGTGTTGTACGCATCAGGGCTGATCGGCGGTGACGGCATAATGGGAGTGCTGATCGCCTTCTGGGCCGGCTGGCGAGGGATCCCGGAAGGGTTCGGGCACGAGTGGATGGGCTCATTCGCCGGCGGTCTCGCCCTCGCCATGCTGATGACCCTCGCCTATTTGATCGTTCAGGCGGCGCGGCGCTCCAGCAGGTCAGCGCGGTGAGTGCGACGGAGTCGGCGAGGCTAGCCCATCGAATAGAGGTGAACTAATTTGTTGATATGAGCGGTGAAGGGAAGGACCCGGCGGTTCAGAGACCCTCGAAGGCGGCCGGGGTCGAGCATGTGGGAACGCTGACTCGCCTGTCGGACGGCCGGCAGTACTCGCTGGGCTTCGGCAGTCTGCGTGTGGGGCGCCAGAAACGTGCGGACCTGGTCGTCACCGACAAGACCGTCTCCCGCCATCACGCCGACGTCTGCTACGAGAGCGGTCGTTACGTCCTCTACGATCACAGCACGAACGGGACCTGGATCAACGGCACCCTGGTGGCCGTCGCCCAACCGCTGCGCAACGGTGATACGGTCAAGTTCGGGAAGATCGAGTTCCGCTTCGGCCTGAAGGAAGTGCCGGCTGACGAGGCTGCCGCGCTGATCGGTGCGGAAACCTCGCCCAAGCGAGTGCCGAAGACCTCCACCGTGATCATGAAGGGCGGTAAGGGGAAGCGGCGCACGGGCCGTAGCATCCTGAGGATCGTGCTGGCGGTCGTCGCGGTGGTCGTCATCGCGCTCGTATTGGTCTACTTTCTTTTACCGGACGTGGCGGCCGGCGTCATCGAGATGCTGCCGCCGGGTCTGCAAGGTCTCCTCGGCGGCGGTTCCGGGTAACGGCGCATCTCGAGCGGCGACGAAGAAAAACGGCGGGCGGTCCAGGTAGACCGCCCGCCGCGTTATGGTCCTGCGGGTTCCGGGTTAGTCTCCGAGGCAGATCTCAGCGGCTGGGGTAAGCAGTGGGAACAGGTGGTCCACGAACGCGCCGGCGGCATCGAAGAGCTCGCCCAACGCCGCTATCGCTTCCTGGTTAAGCACGTTCCCTTGGGCATCGGTGATAACCGGCTGCTCGAACGTCCCGCTGATGAACGCCGCGTTCGCGCAGTTGTTGGCCGCATCGCAGAACTGCACGAGGCCATCCAGGACGCCCAAATCCGAATCGAGGCTGAACTTGATGGTGTTGTTCCGGGTCACCCAGAAGTTGGCGCTGAAGGTGCCGGTCTCGCTCTCGAAGTCGTCAGGACTGGCGGCTTCGGCGTCGAAATGGATCTCCAGATTCGCGCTCGGTACGTCGAGGTCGAAGTCTATCGCGATCGCGCCGGTCCCGAAGTCTTGCTGTGCGAAGAGATCCAGGTTCACCTGGGTCTGACCGTCAGTTATGAACCCCAACCCGGTAAGCGTTCCAGTGAACCCCACAATCGAGCAGCCGACCGTGTAATCGACGACCGGCGTCGCCCCGGTGGGCGTTACGATGATGTGGAGTGTGAAGGTCGGATCCGCGCTCTCGTCGACGAAGTCGACGTAGCCGACGGGCTCTTCGATCAGGACTTCCCACACGTCCGGGTTGATCGGGTCGAACGCGATTTTGTAAAGCATGAACCGAACGTTGTCGAAGTCCGGGTACGGGTCGGGGTCGAGCTGACCGCCGGGTGCATAACCAGGCAGTTCTGGATCCCAGACGAATATCGTGCCGTCCAACTCGGTGGGGATGATCGGGCCGGCCAGCACCGCGCCGGGCTCGGTGGAGCACGACCCGAGCTCCTGCGAGTACTTGCCGAGCGCCTGCGCCAGGTTCTGGGGCTCCATGTCCAGCGCCGGCGGTGCCGGAACACCGCCACCGAACGCGACGCCGATGGCGTCGCCCACTGTGGAGTAGCTTACGAAGGGCTCGTTCCCCTCGAGCGACCCTAGAATGTCGCCAACTGCGGCAGCCGTT
>JASFTI010000126.1:0-8976 GCA_050053635.1 Gemmatimonadales bacterium | reverse complement strand
CCGACGCCGCGCTTTCGCCACCGGCTAATTCGGCCGCTGGCACGGAATGATTGATCGGCAGCTCCGCCAGACCGGGCTGTGGCTCCTCGATCAGAATCGTGTCGGAATTCGGCCAACGGGCCTCTATTACGGCGGGCAGCGCTTCGAGTCGTGGCAGTCGCACACCTTTCAGCGGGTCGGGCTGCGGCTGCTCCGACAGGTGCCCGACCAGGTTCTTCTGCAGGAAGCGCCTGAACGAGTGCGCCGTCTTGAAGATACGCTCCGCCGCGCGCAACGGCAGCAGCCCGTTCGAATCCACCTTCTCCAGTAGTACCGGCAACCGAGCGGCCGCGGCGGCGACCATGCGCGGCAGGAAGAACGCAGGGTAGTCATCGGTTACCACAACGCACGCTTGCGAAGCCAGCGCTTTCAACAGCCCGCGGGCGTCGCCGCGCTCCCTTTCGATGTATGCATAGTAGGTCACGGCGGTGTCGCTGAGCCGTCGGGCGTTGGCAGCCATGCCGTCCAAAACGAACCGGTGGAGGCGATCGCTGGCCCACGCGTAGTCGCAGCGCAGCGCCTCCAGCACGACCAGCGGCTTCTTGTACTCCCGGGCCCACTCGAGCGCTCTCTGTAGGCTGAAATTGAAGCCGACGCGCCGGAAGCCGGTCATCCAATAGAGGACGTATTCTCCATCGCTGCGCGACGAAACCTCGTTACATGCCTCGATCCTCGATTTCGGAACCCCATCGTCCATGGCTCGGCTCGCTTTCGGAAGAAACATCAATGGTTCCCGCCGTTGCCGCGGGACGCCGACACGAGATCCAGAACAGCTCGCAGGCCCGAACCATCGGGCAGCCACAAGGCACCGATCTCTTCGATCACGGCTCGGTAGCTGCCAGCTGCCTGGCCGCCGACCACGATCTTCACCTCGTCGCTCAGCTGACGGCGCAGAGAGCGAAGCTCGTTCGCAAGCTCGGGATCGGCGGCCGGATAAACAATGCTCAACGCCACGGCGCGTGCGCCCGTCACCTCGGCAGCCGTCGCTATCGGCTGGGCGGGTAGATCGGCGCCAAGATAGACGACCCGCCAGCCGGAAGATGCCGCTCGGCGTCCATCTCTCGCACCGCTGCCAAACTCTCCGCCAGGAAAGCCCGCGTCATCTCCCCGTTGGCCCCCCGACGCGGTCAAGGTAGCAGGTTGTCCATATAATGTCAAGTATTCTACATAAACAAATCCTTGACAACCGAGCCCTGTCCCATTACCTTTTCCGACAACAGTTGGATAAAAGGCGGCCTACAGCACTGCCGGATCGGGCCACCCGCTGAGCGAACGACAATGCCGATGGGAGGAGCAGATGAAAACGCTGGACGTATTCGCCGCTGTGACGTTGGTGATCGGTGGGCTGGCGTGGGGGCTCGTCGGGCTGTGGGGCAGCGACCTCGTGGGCACGCTCTACCTGGGCGCCCTGAGCCGCGGGCTCTTCGTGCTGGTCGGGCTGAGCGCGGTCTACCAGGCGCTAGCCTGGCGATCGATTCAGAAGCGTTGGGCGCTCGCCTGGGCGAGGTACTAGGCGGGGAATTTTCACAAGGTACGACACAGGAGGAGAGCAATGCGGAAGCATCGACTTTCAACATTCGTAGCGCTCGCGGCGATTGTCGGTTTCGCGGCGCCGGCTTCAGCTCAGTACATGTCTTCGTATGACAATGAGAAAGACATCGTCGAGACGGCGGTGTCGGCGGGCTCGTTCCAGACGCTGGTCGCTGCGGTACAAGCGGCTGGCCTGGTAGAGACGCTGCAGGGCGAGGGTCCGTTCACGGTGTTCGCGCCGACCGACGAGGCGTTTGCCAAGTTGCCGGCCGGCACGGTCGAGGATTTGCTGAAGGAAGAGAATCGCGAGCAACTGATTGCCGTTCTCACTTACCATGTCGTTCCCGGTAAGCTGTTGGCCGAGGATGTCTTGCAGCTCGAGAGTGCGGAGAGCGCGCAGGGCCAGTCGGTACATTTCTCGTTGAAGGATGGTGAGGCGTTCATCGACGATGCGCGCATCATCAAAACCGATATCGAGGCGAGCAATGGTGTGATTCACGTCATCGATTCGGTCATTCTGCCGAAGAGCGAGTAGCGGCTCAGGCAGCTGGTTTGGAATAGATCTTGGAGGGAGTCAGGGTTCGAAACGTCCGGCCAAGCGCACAAGCGAACCGTGCTTGTCGGCTGGAAGACTGAGGAGAGGGTGCTAGCACCCTCTCCTTCCAAAATGCGGAGAATGTCAGCCGCATGTCAGGGCGGATCTAAGAGGATAGAGCGATGGAGTTTGCGCAGGGACGAGGAGGGGAAGCCGGGTCGGTTCACGTCGTGCTGGGTGCAACCGGTGGAATAGGTAGCGCCGTCGCGCGACACCTGGCGGAAGCTGGATCCCGTCTGATGGTGGCGGCCCGGGACGGCGAGAAGGTGGACCGGTTGGCGCGGGAGCTGGATGCCGAGTCGCAAGTGCTTGACGCGACGCGTTTCGATGAGGTGGAGCGTTGTGTCTCGGCGGCGCGTGAGGCTTACGGTCGCGTTGACGGTCTGGTCAACTGCGTCGGTTCGGTACTTCTGAAGCCGGCGCATCTGACGAGCGAAGAGGAGTTCAATCAGACTCTGACGCTCAACCTGGGGTCCGCATTTGCTGCTGTACGGGCGGGCGCGCAGGCGATGAGAAAGGAAGGCGGATCGATAGTCTTGGTCTCATCGGCCGCGGCCGGTGTCGGACTCGTGAATCACGAGGTGATCGCTGCGGCCAAGGCTGGGATTAACGGTTTGGTCCTGTCCGCCGCGGCGAGCTACGCGCGTTTGAAGATTCGAGTGAATGCGGTCGCGCCGGGCCTCGTCCGCTCACCGCAGACGGAGATGATCACGGAGGTCGAGGCTGCCGCGCGGGCGTCGGTCGCGATGCACGCGCTTGGCCGCCTGGGAGAGCCGGAAGATATCGCTTCGGCTATTGCCTTCCTTCTCGACCCGGCGACTAGCTGGGTGACTGGCCAAATCCTCGCCGTCGACGGCGGACTTTCCAGCGTGCGAACGCGGGTAAAGGTGTAGCGAGGAGGACGCATGAGAGCCGTTTCGGGGAACGCCGACGTGATCGTGGTAGGCGCCGGGCTGGCGGGTCTCTCCTGCGCTGTGAGGCTGGAGCGCGAGGGGTATTCTGTCTTGGTGCTCGAGGCATCCCCCACTGTCGGCGGTCGAGTGCGAAGCGACCGTCTGGAGGGGTTCACCCTGGATCGCGGATTCCAGGTGTTGCTCACCGCCTACCCAGAGGCTCGGCGCACCCTCGATTTCGAGGCGCTGGATCTCCGCACCTTCCTCCCGGGCGCCCTGGTCCGCGTCGGCGGCGCCTTCCATCGGGTCTCCGACCCACGACGTCGGCCCGCCGATCTGGCGGCGACGCTGCGGGCGCCTGTAGGCTCGCTGGCCGATAAGATCCGCGTCGGCCGCCTGCGCGCCCGGGTCGAGCGGGGGACCCTGGAACAGCTTTTCGAGCGGCCCGCGACGACGACCGTCGAGGCGTTGCGTAGTGAGGGTTTCTCCCATGTGATGATCCAGCGTTTCCTGCGGCCCTTCTTCAGCGGGATCTTTCTCGAGCGTGACCTCAAGACCTCGAGCCGCATGTTCGAGTTCGTCTTTCGCATGTTCGCCGCCGGCGACGCAGCTCTTCCCGCTCGCGGCATGGGCGCTATCAGCGAACAGCTGGCCGGTTGCCTGGGAGAGGGGACGCTGCGTACGGGCACGCGAGTCGCGGCGTTGGACGGGGCCGGGGTCGTGTTGAGTAATGGGGAAAGACTGGCTGCGCCCACGGTGGTGGTCGCAACCGATGGCGTCGCGGCGGCAAACTTGGTTCCTGGTCTGGTTGAACCGCTCCACCGCTCGGTGACTTGCCTGTACTTTGCAGCCGAGCAGCCACCGATTGACGATCCCGTCCTGGTCCTCGACGGCGAGGACGAGGGCCCAGTCAACAACCTCTGCGTCCCCAGTCAAGTCGCCAGCACTTACGCGCCGCCGGGTGCGTCGCTGATCTCCGCCACCGTCATCGGAAATCCAGCCTCTGGCGATGAGCAGCTCGAGACCGACGTGCGCAGGCAACTGACGCGTTGGTTCGGCGCCCAGGTCAATGGCTGGCGTCATCTTCGGACTTACCGGATCCGGCACGCGCTACCGGCCCAGCCGCCCGCGAGCCGGCGAGCGGACAGCGCTCGACTCGGCCCTGGCCTGTATGTCTGCGGCGACTACCGCGAGATGGCGTCCATCGAGGGCAGCCTCATCTCGGGCAAGCGTGCTGCCGAGGCGGTGATCGAGGACCGGCGTGGCGGACAGGGGCCAGCTGGTCATGCGAGTGGGCGCGACCGCTCGAGAATGTTGCCGTTGCGTAATTGACAATCATTGGAGATTCTGTGATGGCCATAGCGAAATGGAACGGCGTAGTCTTGGCCGAGAGTGATAGTTACGAGTTGGTGGAAGGCAACGTCTATTTTCCACCTGATTCGCTCAACCGCGAGTATTTCCGCGAGAGCGACCACTCGACGACTTGCCCCTGGAAAGGCAAGGCGAACTACTTCGATATCGAAGTCGATGGCCAGGCCAATGATCGCGCTGCCTGGTATTACCCCGAGCCGTCCGACGCAGCGCGTCAGATCAAGGACCACGTCGCCTTCTGGAAGGGCGTTTCGGTAGAGCGCTGACCGGTCAGCGGGCCGCCCGCGGTGAGCTCACTCGCCGCTGTGTTGCAAGCCCGTCAGTTGTCCACCGGCCTTCAGATTGACACGAGCGCCTTTGACGAAGGGTGCGTGGCCGTCGGCGCGGCGCAGGACCCACTCGCCGAGGCCGGGGCTCAGGGCTGAGAGCACGGCCAGCGGCCGGACGGACGGCGTGTTGACGATGATCTGGAGCCGATCGTTTTCGATCGCCTTGACCACCGCGCGCGCGACGGCGCCCGGCGTGGTACGTCCCGACAGTCCAGACGCCGTGATCCCGGTGGCCTGGTTCGAGTCGTGGTACATGCCGGCCTCCTCGACGTAGCCGGGACAGATCACCGAGGCGCTGATCCCGGTGCCGTGATACTCGTGTCTCAGCGACTGGGTGAAGCCGATGAGCCCGGACTTCGTGGCCCCGTAGACTTCATCGAACGGCGGTCCCCAGATTCCGGCCAGCGACGACATGTTCACCACGTGGCCGCGGCCCCGCTCGACCATGCGCGGCAGCACCAGCCGTGTGAGGACCATGGCCGAGATCAGGTTCACCCGCACCGCGCGCTCTAGGTCCTCTATCGCGAGCTTCTCGTAGGGGAAGATTGTCAGGACGCCTGCGTTGTTTACCAGGACATCGGTGCCGCCGAACTCCTCGTGCGCTGTGGCGACCAGAGCCCCCAGCGCATTGCGATCCGTGACATCGGTTGGCACGGCGATGGCCCTGACGCCGCTCGCCCGCAGCTCGCCGGCGACGCGCTCGAGGCCCTCTTGGGATCGGGCCGCCAGGACCAGGTTCATCTTCTCCGCGGCCAGCGCCCGCGCGATGTAGGGCCCGAGGCCGCGTGATGCGCCGGTGACGATAGCCGTTCGCTGGGCCAGCTGTTTCATGACTTGCCTCGGCTCGGTAGTAATCGCGTTGGAGATTCCCAATAAGCCCTGGTGCCGCAGGGCGCAAGCGGCGAAACGTTTGCATATGTGGGGCCGTAGGTGCATGATGGGCCCCGGGGTAGGGGCGCCCCGCGCCGCCGAGAATCGAATGGCGCTCGCCGGCCGCGAGGCCCGGGCATATATTGCGCCCCGGGAGATCACTCGAGAGCATAGGCGACGCATGACACGTAGGGTAACCGGCCTCATAATCGCCAACGTGGTGATGTTCTTCATCACCTACCCGCCGAACCAGCTTTTCCAGACGTTGATGCTGGTGCCTATCGCAATCCCTGCTCGGCCCTGGACGCTCATCACCTACATGTTCCTCCACGGTGGGTTCGGGCACCTGTTCTTCAACATGCTGGCGCTGTTCTTCTTCGGTCCGCGACTGGAGGGGCGGTTGGGCGCCCGGCATTTTCTCGGGCTCTATCTGGCGGCAGGTGTGGTCGGGGCGCTGGCCTCGCTCACCACGCCGCAGGCGGCGATCGTCGGTGCCTCGGGCGCCGTCTACGGGGTCATGCTCGGCTTCGCCTACTTCTGGCCCCGGGACCGGATATTCATCTGGGGAGTACTGCCGATCGAAGCGCGGATCTTCGTAGGTCTGATGACTGCGGCTTCTCTGTGGTTCGGTATCGGCGGTGCGGCTGGCGGTGTGGCCCATTTCGCCCACCTGGGCGGGTTCCTTGGGGGGTTCCTCTATCTGAAGTGGATGGAGTACCGCTCGCCGGCCCGCCGGTTCAAGAAGAAGGTGGAAGCGCCAGTGCGCCGCTCGGCCGGCGGCAGCACCGCCGACCTCAAGCGCTGGGAGAGGATTCGCCGCGAGGAGATGCACCCGGTTAACCGGGACGAGTTGGACCGGGTCATGGAGAAGATCAAGGCCTCCGGCGTCGCCAGCCTGACTCCGGAGGAGCGAGCGTTCCTCGAGCGTTTCACACCCAATTAGTCGGCCGGACAGAACCACGGGGATCTGGCGAAGCGGGCCCAATTGCATAACTTTGGCCCCCGAAATCGACTGTGAGCCTGAACGGTTACAGTTCCCCAGACGAATGCATATGGGCGACAGGACGGTCAACAGAGCGGACTTCGATGCCGTGATCTTCGACCTCGACGGCGTTGTCACGCGCACCGCCAGCGTACATGCCCGGGCGTGGAAACAGGTGTTCGACGAATTCTTGGCGCGCTGGAGGAGGGGAAACGGCGAGTCGCACGAGCCTTTCGATATCGAGCGAGACTATACCCTGCACGTCGACGGCAAGCCCCGCTACGACGGCGTCCGTGACTTCCTGGCCTCCCGAGGTATCGAGCTACCCGAGGGTGATCCGAGTGACGGGCCCGACGTCGAATCGGTCTGTGGGTTGGGCAATCGCAAGAACCAGCTGTACAACGAACTGCTCAAAGAAGGTGGGGTAGAGATCTTCGAGGACACGGTGGCGCAGATCCGGGCCTGGAGAGAGATGGGCCTCAAGACCGCTATCGTATCGTCGAGTAAGAACTGCGCGACCGTTTTGGAGGTTGCAGGGCTCACCGAGCTCTTCGACGTCCGTGTCGACGGGGTCGAGTTGGCACGCCTCGGGCTCGAGGGCAAGCCGGCGCCCGATATGTTCCTGAAGGCGGCGGAACTAATGGACGTCGATCCGGCACGAGCGGCCGTGTTCGAGGACGCGGTATCCGGTGTGCAGGCGGGTCGCGCCGGCGGCTTCGGTTGGGTGATCGGAGTCGACCGCGTCGGAAACACTGAAGGCTTGCTGGCGAACGGTGCCGACACGGTGGTAAGCGATCTGAGGGACGTGCCGACAGGGAGCTGACGCGTATGATCGAAGGCCATGCGGAAGGAGGACATTTGGCGAGCGAGTTGCCCTCGGCTCTCGAGGCAGGTGAGGATATCGCAACGCGGCTGGAGGGGAGACGCCCGGCCATGTTCCTCGACTACGACGGAACACTCACGCCTATCGTCTCGCAACCCGAGGACGCCATCCTCTCGGACTCGATGCGCGATGTGCTTAGAGAGCTGGCCGGGCTCTGCACGGTTGCCATCGTCAGCGGGCGCGACCGTGCCGACGTCGAGCCGCTCGTCGGGCTGGATGGGCTGATCTTCGCCGGCAGCCACGGTTTCGATATCAAGGGACCGGACCTGCGCATGGAGTACGAGGGCGGCAAGGAACGTCTGCCGGATCTCGCCGCGGCTGAGCGGGAACTGCACCGGCGGATCGACCCGATCGCCGGGGCGCGGGTCGAGCGCAAGCGCTTCGCTATCGCCAACCACTATCGCAATGTCGCTGAGCAGGACGTTCCGCGCCTGGAGGCGGCGGTGCGCGAGGTGCTCGCCGCGCACCCACGACTACGGCTGTCACACGGCAAGAAGGTCTACGAGCTGCGCCCCGACATCGATTGGGACAAGGGACGAGCTGTGCTCTGGCTGCTCGAGGCACTGGGTCTCGACGGCGACGACGTGCTGCCGTTCTATCTTGGGGATGATGTCACCGACGAGGATGCTTTCGCGGCCCTGTCGGATCGTGGGATCGGTGTGATCGTCGGCGACCCTTCATATAAGACCAACGCGAATTACGGCTTGCGGAACACACCGGAGGTAGAACGGTTCCTCGAGCAGTTGGTTGGGCTGATCGGAGACGAGTGACCATGGACAAGTGGAAGCTGGTCTACGAGGGTTGGGATCCGGAGAGTGAGCCGCTGCGCGAGACGCTGACCACTCTGGGCAACGGGTACTTTGCGACGCGTGGCGCCATGGAACTGGTCAACGCCGGTGGCGCCCACTACCCGGGCACCTACGTCGCCGGCGGCTACAATCGCCTGAAGACCGAGATCGCCGGCCGTGTCATCGAGAACGAAGATCTGGTCAACTGGCCCAACTGGCTGTGCCTCAGCTTCCGGCCCGAGGGCGGCGACTGGTTCGCCGTCGAGTCGGTGGAGATGCTCGAATACCGCCAGGAGCTGGATCTCCAGAGCGGCGCGATGGAGCGGATCGGCCGCTTCCGCGATTCCGAGGGCCGCGAGACATCGCTGCGCAGTCGCCGCATCGTTCACCTGGCCGATATGCATCTGGCGGCCATCGAGTGGACGCTCACACCCGAGAACTGGTCCGGTCGCGTCGAGCTGAAGTCGGCGCTCGACGGTACCGTCAAGAACGACGGCGTCAAACGCTATCGACAGTTGAACGGCCAGCACCTCGAGCCGCTCGAAACCGCCCCCGCGGGCGGCGAAGGAATCTACCTCCTCGTCCAGACGGTTCAATCGCGTATCGAGATGGCGCAGGCGGCACGAATGCGAGTCTTCACGGGCGACGAGCCGCTCGAGGTCGAACGCCAGATCGACCAGCGGCCGGGCTACATCG
>JASFTI010000125.1:0-9044 GCA_050053635.1 Gemmatimonadales bacterium | reverse complement strand
CATGCCTTCTTCCTGCGTCGATTCGGTCCTCAGTCGGGACCGGGCTGTTCGATCTCACGACCCGCCGGACCGTCGGCCGGACCGCCCTCACGACGGCGAAAGCCGGTGGCGTCGCCCACGTAGACACCTCCCTGACGCATCAGGGCTCCGCCCAGGCGTCCGACCACTCGGTTCTGCAGCCAGCGTCGGGTCGGGCGCGCCAACAGCGCGAACCCGAACAGATCGGTCGCCAGCCCGGGTGTCAGCAGGAGAGCAC
The DNA here is from genome assembly GCA_050053635.1 of Gemmatimonadales bacterium. Classification (GTDB taxonomy): domain Bacteria; phylum Gemmatimonadota; class Gemmatimonadetes; order Palauibacterales; family KS3-K002. The sequence continues at coordinate 8,788 of JASFTI010000125.1, read as the reverse complement.
CGCCGGCAAAGATCGACAGGCCGTCGAGGATCGGACGGCCCGGTATCCGCCCCTCACGGATATCGAGCTGGAAGGCGTGCCACGCCCTCAGCCCCTCACGACTCGCCAGCGTCGCACCCAGTATTCCAGTGGCGACGATCAGTCCTAGCGTCGGCCAGAGACCGATCCAGCGTCCCAGCTGGATGAGCAGCGCCAGCTCACCGATCGGGACGAGGATGAACAGCAATATCAGCCGTCGTAAGATCGCACTCACTCCAGACTCGGAGTTCAACCGCCGCCGGTACCGCGGCGGCAGAAACTACTATCGCAACCGAAGCGATGGCGCCTTCGCGCCACCCAGCGATAGACACGCTCAGCCGCGAACATGGCACCGGGAGCCTTCAAAAGCCACACCAACGGCCGACCGAACGGCAGCAGGCGGAAGAGCTCGCGCGCCGCTTCGGCCCCCCGCCAAACCGTTCCGCCCGGTGCCACCAGGTGCATCGCCTCCTCGGCGGCCGAGCGCTCGATACCGTGCCGCGCCAGGTCCGCCGTTTGAAATGGCACGGTCTCTAGCCTCCTGCCCTGATCCATCTTGCGGAGACGGTTGACCTGCCGCCGACAGAACTGGCAATCCCCATCGTAGATCAGCGTCCAGTTACTCATGGCGGTGCCACTCACGGCGCGGGCGACCTAGCCCATCGCCTCCGCCTCCCGGTACAGCCAGCCGCCTGCCAGCGCGGCGATCACGATCTCGACCAGCCCCCAGACGGCGGGCAGAACCAGCAGGCCGGGGTCGAACAGGCCGGTCAGCCCGATGTCGAGAAGTCGCCACAGGTAGGCGAGCAACCAGACGACGAAACCGGCGAGCACGGCCGTCTTGGGCCCGGGACCGAAGCGCGGGCGAATCGCTGCGTAGATCCAGATGGTGGCGATCCCCAAGAGGAACCCAACCACCATGTAGATGACGAGCGTCGACCCACCTGGCGGCGCCATACTGAGCTCTCTCATCGCCAGTTCCATGCTGTCGGCGATGACGACCAGATTGAGCATCGATTCGCTGATGTTGATGACGATTCCGGCCAGCAGCCCTCCGGCGACTACGCGGACCACATTGATCCTGCCCATTCGGAGCCTCCGACGTTGATGGCTCCCGCCACGCGCTCTCACGCGGACCGGAGCATCGGCATGTTTGGGAGTTCGGCCAATGTTAGAATGGCCGGAGGGCGGTCCGCTGTCTAGAGTCGAAATTTGGACGCCGCGCCTGTACCTTTAGGGCGGTTACGCGGCATGCCCCAGCCGCGCGAGAACTGTGACTCCACCGGCAGGTACCCCATGGCCAAGAAGATCGCGATCAACACCGGCGGCGGTGACGCTCCCGGCCTGAACGCTGTAATCCGCGCCGCTACCCTGGCGGCTCTGAATCGGGGTTACGAGGTCTACGGTATCCGCCAGGCCTACATGGGACTGCTGGGCGAGGAAGAGGTCGTCCCGCTAACCCGGGACACGGTCCGCGGCATAACTCATATAGGCGGCACCATCCTCGGCACCACGAACCGCGGCAATCCGTTCGCCTTCCCGCTGAAGCGGCCGAACGGATCGGTCGAGGCGATCGATCGCTCCGACGAGGTGATCGCGGCGTTCCGCGAGCACGGTTTCGAGGCGCTGATCGCGATCGGCGGCGACGGCAGCTTGCGTATCGCTCAAGATCTGTACAAGAAGGGCCTGCCGGTCGTTGGTGTACCGAAGACGATCGACAACGATATCGAGGGCACCAGCCTGACGTTCGGCTTCCTGACGGCGGTAGACATAGCCACCGACGCCATCGATCGGCTACACTCGACGGCTCAGTCGCACGAGCGAGTTATGATCGTCGAGGTCATGGGGCGCGACACCGGCTGGATCGCCCTGTTCTCGGGAGTCGCGGGCACTGCCGACGTCATTCTCATCCCGGAGATCCCCTACAACATCGAGGTGGTGTGCGAGAAGGTGTTCGAACGCGACCGCGCCGGGCGCCGCTTCACCATCGTGGTCGTCGCCGAGGGCGCCTGCCCCACCGGAGGCGCGCCGGTGTTCAAAGACCCGGAGCTGAAACGATTCGGTGGAGTCTGCGAGGTACTGGCCACCGAGATCGAGGAGCGAACCGGAAAGGACACCCGGGCCATCGCCCTGCGACACCTACAACGCGGCGGCTCACCCATCTCCTACGACCGCCTGATCGCCTTGCGCTTCGGTGCCGCGGCGATCGAGTGCGTCGATGACGGCGACTTCGGCTGCATGGTCGGCCTCGACCCTCCGTACGTCCGCCGTATTCCGCTCGACGTAGCTACCTGCAGGCAGAAACGCGTACCGGTAGATGGTGATGTCGTCGCCACCGCACGAGCGCTGGGGATAAGCTTCGGCGATTAGCGTAGGAGGCGCGCCACCAGCCAATCGGCCAGGTAGCTCAGGAAAGCGGGGTCGACCTCGGCATCGGGGTCGACGTACTCGGCTAGACCCTGGCCGCGCGAAACCGCGAACAGGTGGTTGAGGTCCGGGAAGATCCGTACCTCGTAGTCGGAGTGGTCCGCCTGTTCGAGAGCCGCACCCAACCGCCGGGCATGCTCCGGAAAAACCTGGATGTCCTGGCCGCCGTTAACGATCAGTACCGGCGCACTCACCCGTTTGATCGTCGCGATCGGGTCGTGCTCGATATGCTCGCGCAGCCACCTCCGCGTGCCGGGCGCGAGATCCGTGTCCTCGGGCTCGCGGCCTTCCCGGATGGCATCCATCAAACGGAGGGTAGATTCACGGGCCTGCTCGACGTCGGCCGAATCACCGCCCGCCGCCCGTGCAAGCTCGATCGATTGTTCGAGGATTACCGCATCGATGGGCGTAGCCGTACCGGCCATCGACACGATCGCCGCGATCTCTCGGTCTCCGGACGCGACGATCGGCGCTATGATGCCGCCCTCGCTGTGCCCGATCAGTCCCACGCGCGACGCATCGATACCAGGAGCGCTCCTCAGGTAGCTGACGGCCGCTTCCACATCGGCAACGAGACCGCTGAGCCCCGCTTCGGCCAAGTTTCCCCCGCTGCCGCCGACGCCGCGGTCATCGTACCGCAACACGGCTACGCCGCGCCGAGTTAACGAGTCAGCGATGGTGCGGAAGATGCCCAGCTTCAGACCGCCCGGTCCCGGCGAGTTCTCATCGCGGTCCTGCGCCCCCGAGCCGGTAATCAGCACCACAGCCGGCCAGGGCCCTTCGCCCTTCGGAGTCGTCAAGCTACCGGCGAGGGTTATTCCTTCCGATTCAAAGGTCACCTCCTCGATATCGTAGGCATCCTCCACGCCGACAGCCGATTCCGGCTGCTCCCGCGTCTGGCTCAGCGCGTCCGACCACCGGGAGTGCGCTTCGCTGACCGCCACGAAGGCCTGCAGTGGGACCGAGACCTTTAACGGCGTCCCATCGTCCGCCAGCCAAACGTAGGCGCCCACCGTGTTCGCGATATTCAGGAAGTAGCGCCGATACGACAGCGTCTCCTGCCCCAGTTCGGCCACGCCGACCTCTTCGAGCAGGACAGTGACGGGAACCCGCGGGAAGGCCACGAACTGCTCGGACTCACCCACTTCGCCGCCGTGGAGCCAGGCAAATTGCGCGATGTGATGGATGACGTTGCTGGTGAGCAAAACCGACGACTCGGGCGTCACGACGTTCTGGACGACGGTCGAGTCGCCCTGCGTCGTCTCTTGGACTCCGCTGCCGTTCCGACGTACAAGATGCACCGCCGTCGGCTCACCGTTCACAGTCAGCGCCACGTCGGCCGTGCGGAACTCCAAGCTCTCACCCGTTTCGACCTCCAGGTGCTGAATGATGTGATAGTTCATGACCTCGAGGTCGACGTCACCAACTATGTGATAACCGTCGGGCAGGCGCTCGACGCTGTAAGTCTCGTGGCCCGCATCCGACGTCCCCATCCGGAATAGCAGGCGCCCGCTCAGCGCATCCGGCACCTGAGCCGTGAGCGGAGAAGCCGAGAGCAAAGCGAGCGCCAGCACAGCCACGTGTCTGGACGACATTGTCCGCCCCTTTTTGAAAGGTATCGAGCAGGCAAAAACGAACCCGATTGCGGGTTAGGCCGGTTCGATCTTCACCGCGTTCCCGTACGCCAGTATCTCGGCCGCTCCGCTCATCACGTACGAGGTCGTGAAACGCACATCGAGGACGGCATTCGCGCCCAACCGTCTCGCGTCCTCGTTCATACGGTCTATCGCCTGTTCGCGCGACTCGGCCATCATCTTCGTGTATTCCTCGATCTCGCCGCCGACGAGGAGCTTCAGCGCGGCGAGTATGTCCTTGCCGAAGTGCCGGGCGCGAATCGTGTTGCCGAACACGAGACCGAATGTCTCGACCACGCGGTAGCCAGCGACACTTGAAGCCGGTGTGCTGATCATCGTTCCACGTCCTTGTAGCGTTCCCTCTGCCCGACGAAAAGCTTCTCACGAACCACCGACACCAGCAAGACCACGGCGCCGACCGTGAGCGCCAGCAGTGAGACTTTCACGAACCAGGGCATCGTCGCGTCGGCGATCAACTCCCTTATGCCGGTCCAGGCGCCGTACGACAGCAGAACGATCGCGCCCAGCGAGAAGAGCATCCATCCGATTCCCCGCTCGAGACGACTGTATACCGAGGCCCAATAGTCGCTCCAGACCTCCTCCGGAGCAGGTCGCAGTGCCATCGTTTCCGTCACCTCCTTCACTCGCTGGAGACGCGCCCACTCCGCTCCCAGTTTCGGGTGTTCCTCCAGCAGACGTTCGAGTTCAGCGCGCTCGCCGCTCGCCAGTTCGCCGTCTAGCGATGCCATGATCAGGCGACGGGCACGTTCCTCCGGGCTTCTGATCTCCTTGTCGCTCACAACACACCCTCCAATTCAGCGGCAAGGTTCCGACGGGCAGTATAGAGGCGTGACATGACGGTCCCGATCGGAATACCGAGCAGCTCGGCGATCTCCCGATAGCGGAGCCCCTCGAACTCCTTCAGAACCAGCACCTCGCGCTCGCGTTCCGGCAGTCTCTCGATCGCAGCCTGCACCAGAGCGCAGAGCTCGGACCGCTCGGCTGAACGCGCCGGATCGGTCGCTGCGGCTCGTGCCCCGGCCTGATCCGTCAGCCAAGGCGTTGCCTGCGCCATTCGAACGCGCCGGGTGCGGCTATCCCGCAGGAAATTGAAGCAGAGCCGGCGAACGATCTGATAGAGATAGCCGTAGAAGGGGAGGTCGGGATCGAGCCTGGCACGCGCCCGGAAGGCGCGGGCAAAAGCCTCCTGCGAGAGGTCGAGCGCGTCCTCATGAGAGCCCACCAGCCCCAGGGCGGCGTAGTAGGCGCGGCGCATATAGCGCGTCACCAGCTCGCCGAAGGCAGTGCGGTCACCCGCCCGGGCCCGCTGCACCAGGGCACGCTCGCTCGCCTCGCTCTGCTCCAGGGACGCGACTTTCACCGCGAATCTCCGACCGCCGACGGTTGCCAAAGACTGCTCGTAGACAAGATACACACCAAACTGGCCTTTATTCAGACCTCTCGCCAGATTCGCGGCAAAGGCTCCGAGTTCAACGGAGGAGGTGGAATGGAGTCGGTCGACAGAGTTCCGGTGGCGACGTGACGCGCCGGCCCAAACGGATCGCAGCGGTTCTCGAAGTGGTGGCGGTCCTGGTGGGCGGTAGCCTGGTGGCCCGTACGATCAGCGACCGGGTGGGCCTCGCGAGGTCCCGCGCCCTGATCAACGCGCTGCCGGAGGGCGCCAGTCCGGATTTCCTGGCGATGGCCTGGGTGAGCGCCCTGGACCTGTTGCTCAAATACGGGATCATGTTCGGCCTCGCCTTCGCCATCGGCTGGTGGCACCGCCGTCGACCTCTACGGGCCTACGGCCTCACGCTGGCCGGCCGGCCGCTCGCCCAACACGTAGGCACCGGTTGGCTCCTGTTCGCGGTGGCCTTCCTGCCGGTCGCGACTCTGATGGTCCTGGCGAGCTTCGTCTCGCTGGGTGCGGGCCCCGAGCACTGGTCGGTGTTCTCGTACGAGTGGAGCTTGGGGTTCTGGGTCTTCATGGCCGTATCGAGCTTCTTGGTCGTGCCGATTCTCGAAGAGCTGTTCGTGCGCGGCTACATTCAGACGCGCCTGATCGAAGACTTCGGCGCCGCCGGCGGCATCCTCATCACCGCCTTCGTCTTTGCTTTCAGCCATACCCAGTACTTCCGATTGAGCGTTATGAGCATCGGCACGCTGGCCGGCATCGTGTTCAGCTCGATTTTGGCGGGCTACGTTTTCTACAGGACGCGGTCGCTATTGCCCGTGGTCATAGCACACGCCATAACGAACGTACCGCTGCGCGCCACGGCCGAGATCGCGATGCTCGGACTGATGGTCATGACGATAATTCTGTTCAGGGAACCGATCCTCTCCTACGGACGCGCGCTCTGGCTCGACTTCTCCAGGATCGAGTCCGTGCCCGCCGCGCTGGCGCTCGCGCTATTCGCCCTGTTTCTCGTCGCGCTGCTGCTCGCACCCCCTTTGGCACTGGCACTGGTGGTCGCGGCGGCTGTGCTGGCGCTGGTAGTCGAGTATCGCGAGAAGGCGGCGCTCGCCGGGAATTCGGCAATTCGAGATAAGGGGGACTAAGAAGAGCCCGGGCGTATAGCGCCCGGGCTCTTTGGGCAGCGGGTTCACTCTGGGCTCTCGAGCGAGTCCCGCCGCACGCGGCCCTCGGGGTGGCAACTCGCGTGCCGGGGCGCTGACCTACCGCCTTAGTGCCGTCGCCCCAACGGATTCCGGTGGCGGGAGTCAGCGCCCGAGCTCGCGGTATGCGGGCAAAGTTTGTCCAGAGCTCGCAAATCTTGTTCGCCTGCGACCCACCTCCGGTCTAGTGAAGCTCCTCGCCTAGAGCAACCACATCCTCCAGGGCGCGTGCGTTCGATTCCGCGCGTGCGTTCGATTCCGCCCGTCCCTCCGCGGCCGTGGATCCCCACACCGATAGCAGCGGGATGTCGGCGGGCGGCCCGGACTCCCGTAGACGGCGCTCCAGCCGTTCGCGCCCATAGCGTGAGGCGTGGTGGCGAGCTTCCGCCATACGGCGATGTCGCCGGACAACCGACCATCGTAACCTTCGCCCCAGTAGAGCTGGCGGCGACTCTAAGCAGAGATGAACATACCTTCGCCGCTCACCGGATGGTTGCCCGCATCGCTGCAGTTCTGTGTCCATGTTCCGTCCGCCATCGCCGCGAGACGCAGCGGTCAAAGTTGGCTCCGGTGACGGTGTGGAAGGGACAAGACTTCTCGGCTTAGCGGGGCAACTCGCGTGCCGCCGAGCCAGGCTCGAGGCCTATCTGGGCATCGATCAACGGGTTCCACGGCGCGAGCAGCGGCCAGGCGCGGCCAGCACCGGTCAGATTTACCGAGCCGGGCCGGTAAACTCTGCGAAGGGAAGGCAAAAACTTACCCGCCAGCTAACCGTCCGTATCGATTCCCTGGCGGGCGAGGAAGTTCCGGACCTCGTAAGCCATCGCCTTGAACAGAGCCGTTTCCCGTAGGTCCAGGTCCGCTCTGGCAGCCACTTCCCGCACCGTCCGCATGAGCGGCTTGACCTTCTGCGCCTTGAAAAAATCGATGGCGTGCAACGACGCTTCGACCTCGGTGAACAGGCTCTCCAGCTCTGCCCGATCGGCGCGGTCCGCCGCACGCCGCGGTTCCTTAAAGGGCGGTGCGACTTCGGCGGCCAGGAAGATCTCATAGGCGATGACCAACACGGCCTGCGAGAGGTTGAGGCTCGAGTGCTTCGAGTCGGTGGGGACCACCACCAGCCGGTCGCAGAGGTCCAGTTCCTCGTTGCTGAGCCCCCTGTCCTCGCGTCCGAAGACGAGCGCGACCTCGTCGCCGGAGTGCGACACCTCCAAGATCTCGGCAGCCGCGTCCCTGGGGCGAACGTAGTTCCGCCGGACCCGTCGCCCGCGAGCCGTGGTCCCCACGGCCAAGCCCACGCCCGCCAGCGCATCGTCGAGCCGCTCGAAGTGCTCGGCCGAGTCGACCACGTCCGTGCCGGTGTGGGCGACGCCAATGATCCTGTGGGGATCGAACCCGCCGGCCCGTACTAGACGCAGCCGGCTCAACCCCATGTTCTTCATCGTGCGAACGACCATCCCGATGTTCACCGGGTCTCGCGGCTCATCGAGCACGACGATCACCCGCTGCAGTGCCTGTCGTGAACCCATGGCGCCCATAGAGAGTTAACAATCAGTGGTGACCGGCGACACAAGAGCCGATCAGGTACGACGTAACCACGAGCGATAATAGGCTATCTGGACCGTGAACAGTAGACGGTAGGCCGTTCGCACGTCACCGCCTACTGTCTACCGCTTACCAAGAACCTGGGGGACAACCGAACATGACCGAAACAAACTGTGCACGCTGTGGAGATGAACGAGCCAAGCTCGACCGGCCCCCGTTCCCCGACGAGCTCGGCGCACGGATCCAGGCCGAGATCTGCCGGGTCTGCTGGGACGAGTGGCTGACACGACAGATGCAGCTGATCAACCACTACGCCCTCGACGTACGCTCGGCGGAGGCCCGCGACTTTCTGCGCAGGAACGTTGAGGCGTTTCTGTTCGGCTCCGGCGATGCGGACGAGATCGACACGAGCCAGGAGGGAAAGATCAGCGGGTAGGCCGGAAGAGAGAGAGGCCGAACCGCTCTCTGCCATAGCCGGCGATGGCCTGACGTCCAGCGTCCGAAGCTATCCATTCGGCGAACGCACGTGCGCCGTCCGGCTGCGCTGC